>JAOZIA010000022.1:300000-382354 GCA_026014585.1 Candidatus Bathyarchaeota archaeon
CATCAAAGAAGCCAACGGCTTAGGCATTGTAACCTCTGATCATGGGCATGCTGAACAGTTAATTGATTATGAAACGGGTGGTCCATGGACAGCACACACGCTCAATCCCGTGCCTTTCATAGTTGTAACGGACAAAAAAATTAAGTTGCATCATGGCAGATTAGGCGACATTGCACCTACTGTCCTGCAGTTGATGAATATTAAGCAGCCAAAAGAAATGACGGGCTGCTCACTAATCGGCCCCTAAGATGGCAAGGTGGCATCTGCCTTTTTTAGTATTTCTCGTATCTGGTTTTGGGTTTCCTGAGGCGTGCCCGTAGTGTTTACAAGATAACAATCAGTCTGCCGCAGAAACCGCTTAAAGAAGTTGGTGCGCAACTCAAGTTTACGTTGGTCACGGACAAGCTGGTGAGGATTACAAAAGTTATGCTCCAACAAATACGCTAATGCCTCATCAACGGTTAACGGCGTAACAACACGTTTGTCGGCGGAGTCACGTTTGAGCAAAATAACCTTTTTTATTGTACCCATGGGAATCACGCCACCTGCCCCCACAATCCAACGCACATTCACCACCGCACGTCCCCGCGAGTCAAGCTTAGCCTTATCCACGAGGCGCTCGTACTCGTTCCAGATTTTGCCAATATCCGCTTGGATATACGTGTTTTTTTCGCTACCAAACGCCAAGGGTTCGCGGGTGCTGAGGCGCACAAAGTACCAGTCGTCGCTGATTAGGCGAGCTGTGGGAATCCGCAGTAGCCCCCAAGAATGTGTGGTTTTGCCCGTTCCTGAAGGCGCAATAATTGATACGCCCATGCAGTCTATGTCGATTGCTGCTCCATGCACACTGTAGATGTGGTGCTCATCCTCCAAGACGTCGCCTGCAACTGCGAGTGCGATGCTTTTTATCCAGCCGTAATAGTCCACGTTGATTAGAAATGCGGTTTTGGTGTAGGGCTCATATTTAACGGTGAGGGGTAAGCCTTCCTCGTTGACTACGATTAGGCGTCCGTGTGAGCGGGTGTTTTCGCTCATGGTGTAAAAATTGTCTTCCCAGTTGTCTTTGGTTCTCTGGCTTTCGGTTAAAAGTTTGATGCAGCAACCATAAATTTCAGCTTTTGAAGTGTAAAGTAGTTGAGGGGTGTATTTTTCGAAGAGTGCGTTTTTTTCTTCTTGGTCTATTAGCTGAATTTGGTAACTCAAAGACTTGTTCTCCAAAAGTGTTTAAGGTAAAATGGGGTTAAGTAAGGAATAAGGCTTTCTAGACCTGAAAATTAAAGAATTTGATTTTAAATATTAAAAGCTCCCTCATCATTCTATAGGGAAAGGGAAAAAGACACAATGCAGAGCACGGTTGAATCAAGTTTAAACAGTCAAATTTTGGATTTCAGCAGTCGTGTCTCTGGCTCAGGCAAAATATTAGCAGTCAGTTTAGTTGATAATTATTCCTCAGAATCGATAGGTGGAAACCCTCTGCGTGAAGCCTTAGTGGTCGTTAAAGGTTTTCAGCCAAAAATTATGAGTTACTTCAAAAACATTAACGACAATATCGTGTTATTTTTGGTTGTAGACCAGCGGGTTTTTGAAAGCGACGTACGTAGAGGCTTTGTAGGTGAGGTATTTGCAGGTAAACTGGTTTTTCCCTACTTGGCACTCTATGGTAAAGACTACTTAGATGATAAAGAGTTCAATCTGAAACGGCGGCTGGTTCTTGAGGAACTTGAAAACATCACACTAACATATCCTGAACTGGTTTATCGCATGAAAATCAAGCCCCAATATTTCCTCTACGAAACAATACTTAACCGCCTACGAGTTTTTCCCCTGTTATCCTATGAGTTTTCAGGTTTCCTTAAAGGTGTGCGGTTACGCAATGAGTCGGAAAGCTTGAAAATTTACCAGACGATTTTGCAGCGGCTATCAAGTGAAGGAGTAATCAGCATCACTGATGGTTACGTGACAATCTCCAAAGAGTTCATACACCAAAAACAAAAAGCCACCGGAAGCCTTCGCAACATAACCCGAAACGTCCAGCGAACCCTATTCTCCTCATTTTTTGGATCCTTCCCACAAATCCTAAACCAAGTAAGCCAAAACGCCAACATGCTTTTCAGAACCCAACAAGTCAACTGGCGCAACCTACTACAAGAACCACTCTTTATTGATTCACACGCATTCCTGTTTGTCCCAACCTCAGGCGGGCTGGTTTCTTTGGCTGAACGCGTCAACATCAGGCAGTACGTGGAAAAACTGTTCTATTCCGAAGGGGCAGTTGACTGTGAAATTAAATCGTTGGGTGGAGTTTTAAATGACGTTTATCTGATTAGCGCAGTGGTTAAGGGGGTAGAACGACGGGTTCTGGTTAAGCGTTTCAAGGAATGGTCAGGGTTTAAATGGTTCCCTCTTACTGTGTGGTCACGAGGTGCCCGCTCGTTTGCTGTTCCTGCGCAAGCACGCTTAGCCAAGGAATGCGCAACTAGCGAGTACCTGTTGGAACACGGTTTTAAAGTGCCCAAGATTTACCAGATTAACAATGCGGAACGCTTAGTTTTCATGGAGTTCGTGGAAGGCGAAGATTTAAGCGAGTCAATCAAGCGGTTAGCATTAGCCAAAAGAATAAGTGACGCAAAACCTGAGTTGTCAATTATGTGTTCGGCTGGGGAACTTATGGCTAAAGTGCACGCTACCAACATGACGCTGGGCGATAGCAAACCTGAAAACATGATTTCGGTTGCTGACGGCAGCATTTACATGCTGGATTTTGAGCAGGCAACGCTTGGCGGGGACAAAACCTGGGACATCGCCGAGTTCCTCTATTACGCAGGACATTTTCTTTCACCCCTAAATAATAATGGTAAACCAGAGGCTTTAGCACAAGCCTTCATCGATGGATACGTGAGGGGAGGGGGAAACGTGGAGGATGTTAAAAAAGTGGCTGACCCCAAATACAAAAGAGTCTTTAGCATTTTTACCATGCCATCAATTATCACGGCAATAGCGCTTACTTGCGAAAAAACCACCCAGAAAACATAGTTACCCAGTGTTTATTTACTCTTAAAACAATAATTTATTTGTGGTTTTTTATGAGTCAAAACTTCTACTATTACAAGGGATTATACAAGGTTAAAGTTGTAACCCAAAGTCAAGGCTACTGGGTGGTAGAAGCACAAGAAGACTTTCAAGATACCGTGAACTGCAAAAAAGTAGCAGTGAAAACAGGCGAAATACGCATCGTAAAACCAACAGACCTACACAAACGCAAAACACTACCGCCACCAATTCCTGAACATACCTACGAGCTTAAACTCGAAAAAAAGGTTAAAAAAATGGTTGAGGAATACGAAAAAACAAAGTAGCATGAGTCATCTACAACAGTCCTATTTGCTGTCTATTTGGTGCCTATTAGAAATACAATGCAGTTTCTATAGAGGGGTAGGGTGACTGCGTTTCTATTAGGAGCCTAATAGCCAAACTATGCACAAAAGATAGAGAGGGTCTAAAAAATCCCTAAGATAAGCGGACCTAACGGCTGAATTTTAGGTCAAAAACAGGGTTAAGGTCGGTAACCAGCCAGAGTTGCCAGTGCCAATGTTGCAGCTGTCATGTCTGCGGTGGTTCCGGGAGTGTAGTTGTTTCCGCCTTCCCGCAGTTGGCAGTCAAATTCAGCGAGGGCTTTTCTGCCGTCATCAGTATCTACACCACCTGCATCCAAAACTGCTTTGGCGCCCAGAGAGAAAATTTTGGTTTTTTCTTTGCCAACTTTTCTTGCGATGAATGTATCGGGTTTTTCAGATAGGATTTTGAGGAATGTGTGTACGATGGCTGTTTTGAGTGGTTTGGTTTTAAGTTGCTCCATCAAGTAGGGGTATGCCAAGTCGAAGGTGATTGGGAAATTGTTTACCCATTCGCTACAGATGTCGTCGTAGCTTTTGGCGATGTCAAAAACTTTGAATAAGGACACGTTTTCTTTGATTAAACGCTGTTTACTGTCTTCATCTTTCACGCTCAAATCTGGTGCGCCGTTAAGCCCACTGGGGTTCGCAATATCAATGGCTTCGTAAAGATACACCGAATCCTCCGCAGTTGTTGCTCTAACAGCTATATCCAAATTTTTGCGGAGCACCGTTAAATCAAACGTTCCATCTACCTTCATTGGGGTCATACCCGCAGCCACAGCCAACGGCTCAAACAACATAATCGTACCCAAAAGCGTGTTGCCACCATGCTGCCAAACATCAATATCTGCAACGCCCCAGCGGATAAGCTCGCCTAAACCTGCCCTGCTTGGTTCAAGGGTTTTTTGGGAAATGGCGATTCCACGGTTGGCTGCTTCTTGGAAGGAGGGTCCCGCCGCGATGCTGGAGGCAAAGAAGTGTTCAACTCTTGTGCCTTCAAAGCCTGAGACCAAGTTGACATTACCCGGTTTTTCGGCGCTGACTTCAAGCAGTATTGCCAATTGTAGACATTGGCTGATGTGTTTGGCTTTGTCGAGCTTGGTCACGTTTATGTTACCTTCGTGTACTGCTTGACAAAAAAACTTTATTAATATTCTGTAAAAAACTACAAGCAATTGAAGTAAAATACAACAAGAAGGCAAAGAGCATGAGGGCAAGAGAAGGCGACCTAATAAAAACCGTCAGCAACGTGGTTTTCGACGTTAAAGGCTTAGTGCACCCAGCAGACAAAGTCATTGCGTTCCCACGTTTCATCCCCAGCAGTACAGGAACCCGACAAGGCAAAAACAACCTATACGGCAAAATCTACAGCCTTGATGAGCGCTTCGCGTACCTGCAACAAAACCTGCCCCACCTAATAGTTTTTGATGACGTTTTCGGAGCAACCCTTTGCGAAGTTCCCGTCACAGAAATAGTTGAACATTACAAACCAGCAGAGAAACTTACCCAACTCAAAACCACACAAACCCGCAGTGAACTCGAAGAAAAAGCATTCAGGTTTGCAGAAACCTTGCAGGCAGAAGCAGATATTCCATGGAGCAGCCTTGGCATCTCGGGTAGTATCTTAACAGAATTAACCACATCCACTTCCGACTTAGACCCCATCGTGTACGGCGAAGAAAACTGCCGCAAAGCCTACGCCGCCATGCAACGGCTACTTGAGCGTGGCACCACAGGGTTTAAGCGGTACACGGAGGCGGAATTGGCGGATTTATACGCTTTCAGATTCAAAGACACCCGCATGAGCTTTGAGGACTTCTACAAAGTTGAGGTGCGTAAGGCATTTCAGGGCAAGTTTATGGGCACAGACTATTTTGTTCGTTTCCTCAAAGAATGGGATGAAATCGGCGAATCCTACGGCGACGTGACCTTCAAAAATGCAGGGTACATAAAAATCCAAGCCGAAATCGCCGACGACAAAGAAGCACTGTTTACACCTTGCAGTTATACGCTCAAAAACGTCAAAGTTCTAGACGGACCCGAACTTGAGAGCATATCAGAAATTGCTTCGTTCCGCGGAAGATTCTGTATGCAAACCCAAGTCGGCGAGCAAATCATTGCACAAGGTAAAGCTGAAACCGTCACAGGCAAACAGGGTAGTCATGTGCGTTTGATTTTGGGTAATAAACCTGAAGATTATATGGTTCTGTCTTAGTGAATTACTTTTAGGACTTGTTCCCAATACAGAGGACAATACGTCAAAGTAATTTGGTACATGGTTTCGCCGTGGGGTTTGAGAACCTGCTCCAGCGTGCCCTCCACAATTACTTCTTCGCCTGTGCGGGCTTGTGAACGGAACTCTTCCATGTAACTGAACACCCGTGTTGCTTTCATGGCTTCAGGCAAACCTGACAGAACCTCCAAGGGTTCTATGCCGTAAATTGAGGGAATAAACGGGGCATCCGCATCACTGGTAACTTTTGCTCGTATCCTTGTCCATCCTAACTGGATAATGCGGGAGTTAGGGTCATACTCATTCACGATTTCACCAATCGCCTTGACAGGTTCAAACTCTGCTTTGATTACGCGTCCACTGTGGGCAGTGTCATCGTATAAGCCATAAATCATTTTACGCCGCTGATGCCAAACAAAATCCTCAACAGTGAAGTTTTTGAAAAGCCACCGCTTCCCCGCCATACACGCTTCGGATTCAAACTCGTTGCGGAAGCCTGAGTTTTTATCTTCATAGAGCGCCTGTAGGGTTTTGTACATTTGCTGATTTTGTTCTATGCCATAAATTGTGAAGTCAATATCCGAATACTTGGGATGGTGGAACTTGTGAAGCATGGAGCCGAAAACGCCAAAATCAGACGTTTTTAACCCTGACTTATTTGTGACAACATCCAGCACACGCAAAGATGCAGCAATCAACAGGTCGGTTGGTCCTGCCTTGAGGATTTCCTGCAGTCGAGGCTGCGGCTTTCGCACCTCCAAAATGTCGCGTTGGTTTACGCCTACAATTCGGTGCGCGAGCATTTGATGGAAAAACAGGTACTGCGGATAGTTTTTAGCGATAAGTTTCATGCCCTCGTCATTGTAGAATTTGTAGAATAGCCCGTCTTTGCCTTCTCTTGGCGCACGTGGGTCTTTGGATTGGAAAATCTTGCTTGAAGCGTATTCGGCGTCGCAGATGTAGATGTCTTGGGGGTGGCTGGAGCCGAAAACTCGAAAAACTAGACCTTCCTTGGTTAGGATACCGTCGCGGTCTTGCAGTTTTATACTGGCCAAATATATTCCTCTTCAGATGTTGCAGTTCCTACAACTACTTGATAAAACACTTCATTGCCCGTAGTAGATTCTACACGTTCCAGTTTGCCTACAACCTTGATTTGCTGCCCAACCTTGGCAACATTGCGGTAGCAACCAATGTTTGAAACTACTTGCATTGGGATTTTGTCAATTGACAACTCGGATTGTGCGTCTGTGGGTTTGAAGCTTGAGATTTTGTAGGTTGCGGGTCGATACATGGTTTCTTTGTCACTGCTTACTGTGCAGGTGAAGCGTACAGGGTCAAGTGGAATAAAGCGGTACTGCCCATACTTCACGGTTATTTCTTCAGGTTGACGTGTAGCATTGTACATCCAAATTTTACCTTGATATCTGCCAACGAATCTTCTTGCAGCTTCTATACGGTTGCCCGCGATGTAAGTGAGCACTCCAGTGTTTACAAGACGTTCAATAGCGGATTCTACCCGGCGGAAGTTTTCGGAACCGTAAACAACAAAATCCATGTCAGATTCAGGTGAGTGCATGTTAAGCGCTATTGAACCGTGAACGCCCATATCTTTCATTGGAACATTTGCTTCTTTAGCAACTAACTGGATTACGTCTAATGCTTTTTCCTGCAGCATGTCTCTTTTTGGAAGATTTTGTAACCAAACCAAGCATTCCCGCGGCACATACGCCCGCTCGATACGGTTCAGGGGTGCGGTTATTAGTTCTTTGTCTCTGCTTGGGTCATAATAGATGTAATCGGGAAAGTTTTTGCGGAAAGCTTCAATAAATGTTTTATAATTTTTGGCGGTGTAGAGTTTTTCTGCTCGGAAAAGCTGCAAATCGCCATATTGCCATGTGCGTTCAAGCATTTCTACGTTAAATAATTCCTTGAACTGTGCGGGTATGTATTTTAGGAATGCAAAAACTCTGTCTTCTGGATGCTCGTAGCCGAAAGTGTTCATTATGAACCCGTCTTTGGTTACGAACGTGTCTCCATCCATGGGCTTCCAATTTTGAATTGCCGTTTCTAACGCCACCGAGCACTACAAAAATAAGCCCATCTGTTAAAAAAGTTATTGCATAAACACCCAAAAGATTCTACACTGAAATTCAATAGCAAATGCCTTATACACAAAAAAGGGGAGAGGTTAGCAGAGCAGCAATGTGAACAGCTAAATAGTAAAGGTAGTTATAACCACGCCAAATATTAGAGCCAAAATAAATGCTACGACTATCTGAATTATTACTGCAACAATATCAATAAGCAGTGCCTTTATCCAGCCGCAATCAAAGAAATGTTTGATCAATAGCAAATATAATATGAAGGTTATTATTGCACCTATTAGTCCAGATATAAAAATGCCAACAACGTAGATGACAACAGCGTTTAGAAGTACTATCCATAGTGCGTCGGTGAATTTTGCTTTTTCTTTTCCGACGAGAAGTCTTCCAGCAATCCAAACAATCAAGCTATTGATTACAACGGTTATTACGATGCTAATTAAAACTGTAGTTATGTAAGCAATATCATATGCCATAAAAATCTCTTCATTATAATTTTTGAAATAAGATATTTAAAGTAATATGGATTAAAGATACACTGTTTGGGTATCAAAAAACTGATTTAAAACACACCAAGAAACCTTCCGAGATAAGGGCAGCTACATATTACATAAAAATGAAAACAGGCTTCATGAACCTCCACACTTTAAGGGTTTTTCTTTTTTAAGGGTGAATTTAGGGAAATAATTTAAATTAGCTGTGCACGTCCATAGTGAAAGGAGCTTGCGGAATTGGGGGATAAAACGGAAGAGAAACAAAACAGTGAAGACACATTCAACTACAAACAAACACTGTTCTTCTCCATTCTCTTTCCAGCAATATTTCTAATTGCAATTCTCATCTGCTGCGTAACATACCATATCATCCCAGGACCCGAATTCCTGATACTGGTTTTTCTCGTGTACGCTGCTGTCAACAAACGCACGGGACGATTCATCAGAGACTGGATGCCTTTTCTAACAATTTTCATTTCCTACGAGTTACTATATGGTTTTACTGGCGTGTATGCAGCTTCAAACCTTCACAGTGGACCCTACAATCTTGAAATGTGGCTTTTCAACACAGCCCCAAGCATCACAATCCAAACAATCAAATCACCCATCATAGACATCGCCACCGCCGCGTTCTACTCCACACACTTCTTTGCCCCAACAATATTCGCATTCATGCTATGGAGAGAAAGCCCCAAAAACTACTGGAAATACACAATCGCCTTTGCACTTTGCACCTATGGCGCACTCATCACATTCTTATTCTATCCTGTCGCACCACCATGGCTAGACTTCCACATAAAAGACCAAGTTGCACGTGCCCTAACAACACAAATTGACCCCAGTATAGGCTTCCCAGTATACCGAACACTTTTTGACTTTTTAGGCTCCAACGAATACGCAGCATTTCCAAGCCTACACTCTGCACTGCCCTTCCTGATTTCACTGTTTGCCATACGTGTCTGGGGCAAAAAGGGCATTCCAAGTTTGATTTTGCCCGTTGGCGTCTGGTTTAGCGTGGTTTACCTTGGAGAACATTTTATAGTAGATATTTTTGGTGGAATAATTTATGCGGCAACCGCGTTTTTGATGATTGAATATGGTTTGCCGTGTCTAGCAAGACATAGCAAATTCCTAAGAAAACATGTACCCCCAGCATTATTAACTAAAGCAGACCATTTGGAGATTAAACGCCAAAAATAAGAGGTTACTTTAACTTACCTCTCCCCCGTCTGCAGTACTCCTTTGGTCACTTGGCTTAAAAGGAAAAAACGCAGAATGCATCTTCCAGAGGAATAACAAATGGAACATTGTAAAAACCCCTGGGAAAGCCATTGTAACAGAGAAAACATAAAACTCTACATCCAAATAAATGGCGAAAAACTACCAATATGCGAAGAATGCTGGGGTCACATCGCAGACCAAGAAGTGGAGTGGTGCTAAATGGAGAATTTCAGTCTAAACAGCGCCAAATCCTTCATTGGAAAAAACGTGAACCTGCACCTAAAAGATGGCTCGGTCATAATCAACGTTCATCTGGAATGCATCAAGAAAAGTGATTACGGAAAAAACAGTATACTCGAATACACGCCATACGGAAACAACAAAACGGTGAGCATACCCGTCAGGAACGTTGCATGGGCAGAAATGCTTAACATAAACCTCATGCAAACTGCCGCATAAGTGGAAACAGATACCTGAAGTAATCATCCACAACTCGCATCTGGTGGTTTTCAGCGTGGCTGAGCCCTGATTTTTTGTGGTATAGAGCAAAACCTGAATATACCAGCATACTAGGATTATTGTATGCATTGTTCTCATTGTGGAATCTGCTGCTCTGAAACTGAAATGCTTTTGTCAAAAAAAGATATTGCTCGCTTACGAAAAAAAGGTTTTACTCTGGACTTTTTTGTTCGATATGACAAGGAGGGTTATGCTTTGCTTAAAAATTCGGAAGAGGGCTACTGCGTTTTTTATGATTTAGATAAGCGTAGATGCAGGATTTACTTTGATCGCCCTTCAGGTTGCAGGGTCTATCCTGTGATTTTGGATGAGGGAGAAGGCATAATTTTAGATGAGATTTGCCATTGCACAGGTTCAATTGGCGCACGAGAGAAAGAATTGCAAGGGAAAAAAGTTGTAAAGCTCCTTCAAGTTATCGATTGTGAGGCAGAAGTTAGGCGGCTTTCCAATAGAAAATAATAAATTAAACCTTCTTTTTGTGGCACTTATAACAAGTTAAGATTTTGTTCTTTTGCTCGTCAACTTCTTTTTTGGGCATTACACTAGTTTTTATCAATCTGCCGCAGCAGTCACAGATGAATTTTACTTCAGCGACTTTTTCATTTTGTTGAACTATCACAATCGGCATAATCCGAGATTCCCTTTCTCTTTTTGTCAGCGTTCAGCAAATTTTCAATATACAGTCTAATTGTGCAGTTGTTTTCTTGCGCTCTTTTGCATATTTCTTGGTGAATGCGTTCAGTAACTGTTATGCACTTATACCCTTTTCTTGGCATAAACCAATCCATTCTCCCGTACAGTACGGTACTAAACTAAATATATAATTATCGGTAAGTTAGCAATGTTAAAACTTAAATAAACGTACGTTCGGTAATACGTTTAAGAGGGGAACTACACGCCAAAAAAAGGCTATAAAACCATTACTGTAAAAGCTGAAGTTTACGATTACTTTTTCAAAGAATGGCTAAATGTCAAGGAAGAATATACAATCAATAAAGGCATCCGAAGCTTCTCAGCCTACGTGACCTACAAACTTGCCGAACTAATAGCTGAAGACAAGAAAAACAACCCAAAAAATAAGAAAACAACCAGCTAAATGCTACAGCTTTAAATAACCCTAACCTCTTTTCTTGAACGGTGAAAAATTATGCCCTGCACAGTGATTGTTGGTGCTTTCTGGGGAGACGAAGGCAAAGGAAAAATCATATCATATCTTGCTTTGAAAGATAATTTAGATTTTTGTGTACGAACAGGCTCAGTTAACGCAGCCCACACCATCTGGTATGAAGGAAAAAAATATGCACTCCACATGGTTCCCGCGGCTTTCATTAACCCAAAAACAAGGCTACTGATTGCTGCAGGAGCAAACGTGCACATTCCAACATTCTTCTCAGAAATGGAACAAACCCAAGTCCCCAAAAACCGAATCGGCATCGATCAAAACGCCTCCATAATCGAACAAAAACACGCCGACATAGACAAGGCATCTGCTGTCAACAAGGGCATCGGAACCACTGGTCGCGGTGTTGGACCCGCAATCGAAGAACGCGTCAGGCGCACAGCACTGTTGGCAAAGGATGCACCTGAAATTAAAGAGTACATTGCAGACCAAATTCAAGAAGTTAACGACGGCTTAGATGCGGGCAAAAGTGTTGTTTTAGAAGGCACACAAGGGTTTATGCTGTCACTTTTCCTCAGCGGCGGCTACCCCTATGTAACAAGCAGAGATACAGGAGCGTCCGCAATTGCTTCTGAAGCAGGTGTTGGACCTACCCGTGTGGACGATGTCATGATAGTTTACAAATCTTTCATAACCCGCGTCGGAGCTGGACCCTTACCTGGAGAAATGACCAAAGAAGAAGCCCTATCAAGAGGATGGTTTGAAGTTGCCGCTGGAACAGGAAGAGAACGCAGAAGTGCACCCTTCAATTTTGAATTGGCAAAGAAAACTGCCAAAATCAACGGTGCAACACAAGCCGCACTCACAAAACTTGACTGCATTTATCCTAGCTGTAAGGGCGCACGCAAATTTGATGATTTGCCTGCTGATGCTAAAGCGTTTGTAAAAGAAGTTGAGGTTAAAACTGGGGTTCCTGTGACGATTATCGGTACTGGTCCAGAAGCTTTAGACATAATTGACAGGCGTTGATCATCTAAAATTTTGTGCTCTTTTTCGGATTCTTAATTATGGAAAAGACTTAAACGAGCCAACTAATTCTGTCAATAATATAAGCGGTGAACACAAATGCAGATTCCACCTCCACCAAAGGACACACAGAAAATAACAGCAGGTATTCTGGTTCTGATTTTTGTTGCTGGAGCCCTTGTCAGCGGCTTAGCTGGGTACTTTATTTTTTACAATTCAGGAGGCAACAGTGACAAAATTAATGGGTTATTAAGCCAAATATCCGCCTTACAGGGCACCCAAAACACTACGGTTCAGTACATCACAATTTATCAGAACCAAACCTCACTTGCAAACCTGTTTGAGACTGTTAAGGATTCAGTTGTTCTGATTAAAGGAATTGAAAATGATGGCTCAAGCATTCAAGGTTCAGGGTTCGTGTATGATTTTTCAGGCAGAATGGTCATCATCACAAATTACCATGTTGTTGAAGACACAACCAGCATAAGCGTAACCTTCACCAACGGCAACGGCTATGCCGCAACTGTTCTAGGCAGCGACCCCTATGCTGACCTCGCAATTCTAAATGTTAACGCAAAACCAACCGATTACAAACCCATTCAAATCGTAAGCTCATCTGGACTTCAAGTCGGCGAACAAGTCATAGCAGTTGGCAACCCATACGGACTAGTTGGTTCCTTAACCACAGGCATAGTCAGCGCCACAGGACGCTCCATAACGGAAGACACCTCAAAAAGCAACTTCGCAATCCCAAACATCATCCAAACAACAACACCAATCAACCCCGGCAACTCAGGAGGTCCCCTGCTAAACGCAGACGGCAAGGTCGTGGGCATAACCACCGCGATTGTCTCTGAATCACAAGGACTGGGATTTGCCATTCCATCCGACACAATTCTTAGGGAAATTTACGCGCTGGTGAATACTGGCTCATACTCAGGTCACAGCTATCTGGGTGTTACAGGCGGCGACATGACCTATGAAAAAGCCCAACAGATAGGTTCAAGCATAACTTATGGCTACTATGTCGAAACCGTTTTCACAGGTGGTCCATCATCAGGGGTTTTGCAGCACAATGACATAATAGTTGCAATGAACCACCACACTATCCTTAGCAGCGATGACTTAGCCAGTTACCTTGAAGCCAACACATTGCCCGGGCAAAGTTTGATTTTGACCATAATTCGAGATAATCAAAGCCAAGATGTCACAATGACTTTAGGCACAAGACCACCCATATCAACCTAAACCACTTATCCTTCAATGATAGACCCCTCTATGGTTTCTGCAATGAGTTTCTATTTGGAGCCTAATAGACGGCAAATAGGCATGTTGAAAGGGTTATCGGTGACGTGTTGCTGTACCAAATCAACCACATAATCTTATTTTAACTAAAAAGAGTAAAAACATGGCTTTACGTCCAAACGGCACAGAGCTTTGTGTTGAGGTTTTTGTTTTGTTGATTCGTCATTTAATGATAAAAGATATTGTAACTGCAAAAAAAGAAGAAACTATCAAAGACAGCGTTGCGCTTATGTTTAAGATGCATGTGGGTTCTATTGTTATTGTTGATGAAAAGAAGAGTTGTAATGGGCTTGTTTCTGAACGGGACATTTTACGGTTTATTGCTCAAGGCTTATCTTTGGATTTGCCGCTCGAAGAAGTAATGACCAAAAATGTTATCACTATACCCGAATATGCAACGTTTGAGGATGCAAAAAGAATATTTCGGGAACGTAAAATAAGGCATCTGCCTGTGGTGGACACTGAAAACCGGTTGGTTGGGCTGCTCTCTATTAGGCAACTTTTTGATGATTTTTTTGACATGTAAGGTTATTTTATGAAACGTTTTGAAGGTAACCCCATTCTGGAACCAATCGGATCACACCCTTGGGAATCAAGAGCCGTCTTCAACGCAGGCATCTTTCAGTCTAACGGCAAAATCCACATGCTTTACCGTGCAATGGGTGCCGACAATATATCCCGCTTAGGCTATGCTGTTTCCTTTGATGGATATACCATTGACTATCGCTCTCCTGAACCTATTTTCAGTCCAGAGAGCCGAGAAGAACGCGACGGTTGCGAGGACCCAAGAATAACCCTAATTGACAATGTCTTAATCATGGCGTACACAGCATTTGGAAAATATGCCTACGAACAAGTCTACCAAATTGGCATAGCAGTAACGACAATTGATGAATTCTTCAAAAATCACTGGCAGGACAGCGTGCGAAAACTGGCTTTTCCCGGCATCGAAAACAAGAATGCACTTGTTTTTCCCAAAAAAATTGGGGGGGAATACTTGATGTTTCACCGCTTGGGACTAGATATTTGTTTAGCTAAATCAGTTAATCTTAATGATTGGCACGGACTCAAGTTTGTGATGGGACCGAGGCAGTTTGGCTGGGATTCATGGAAAGTAGGCACTACAGGCTTGCCAATTGAACTAAATGAGGGCTGGCTTTTTATTTATCATGGCGTCAGCAACGCCAAAGTTTACAGTATCGGAACCGCGTTGCTTGACCGAAACTATCCTGAATACGTGATTTACCGTTGCCAAGAACCGATTCTCAAGCCTGAAATGCCTTATGAACGCTTTGGTAAGGTGCCCAACGTGATTTATAGCTGTGGAAATGCCCAAGTTGATGGTAAAATTTTGATTTATTATGGCGGCGCTGACAGCGTGCTGGCGGTTGCAAGTTTTGATTTAGCTGAACTTTTACCAAAAAAATAATGAATAGACCAAGAAAGCAATGATATTGATTAAAAGGGTGTTAGCTATAATTACTGTAAGGTAAAAGGTATGACTGAAGGAAATAATGTTTACAGGTGCGGTTGCTGCATCGGCAAGCCAAACTAGCTGTTACCGCGTAAAATTTGACCGCGAAGAATTTTTGGAGCTTGTTCGAACTGCAAAACCCAAAATTATCTACCGTAGAAGAAACATGTACTTTTTTGCGTATGATGTGTTTGTGATGTATTGTGACCAGTGTGACAGCAAGGATTTTTCTCAGAGAATTCTTGATGCTATTGAGTTCTCTAATTCTCAGTGGAGCAAATAGCACCGCTCAGCATTTTTGGCGCGCTCAAACCTTAATAGGCTAAGCACTACTTCTCCTTACGGAGACTAAATGACTAATCCCGCTATCAGTAAACCAGATTATGGAAATTGGGTTTCAAGACGACTCATTTACATCTTTACAATGCTGGGGCTTATTCTTTTACCCGTAGCTATCCCATTTTGGGTGCTCACCATTCCCTCAATAGTCTGCTTTGCTGTGGCAGCATACTTTGCCTATGCCCGATACCTATTTTCACCTAAAGGCGCAAACGTTCAAAACCAAGTCTGGAACCTGCTAATTGATAGTCTTGAATGGGACGGCAAAGGAAAAGCATTGGATATAGGTTGCGGAAACGGCGTCATAACTATTAAACTCGCTAAAAAATTTAGTGAGGCAACTGTTGAAGGAATTGATTTTTGGGGTGACCGTTGGGAATACTCTAAAACTGACTGCGAATTAAATGCTAAAGCTGAGGGCGTGAGCAATCGCGTGACTTTTCAGAAAGCCAGTGCATCTAAGTTGCCCTTTGAAGATGACTATTTTGATGCTGCAGTTAGTAACTTGTGTTTTCATGAAGTTTCTGACTCTAAGGATAAGGTTGCAGTAATCCGAGAGGCTTTGCGTGTAGTTAAGAAGGGCGGCGTGTTTGCTTTTCAGGACTTGTTTTTACTTAAGCAGATTTATGGCAGCCCTGAGACGCTTGTTGGAACAGTTAAAAGTTGGGGGATAACTAAAGTGGAGTTTATCCAAACCCGCAATGAACCCTTTATTCCCTTTGCGCTAAAGCTGCCTTTTATGCTTGGAAAAATCAGTATTCTTAAGGGCAAAAAATAAGCTGCTTTTACAAAATAACGTTTTTTCCTGAAAGTGTATTATGGCAAATTTTAAAATACCAAATAGACCTATATGCCTGCTAGGCGGGGCAGTTTGGCATCGGTTGAAAAGCAAACGAGCACAAACTTAAACATTGATTTAATTCGTGTCTTAGCCATTTTTATGGTTATTTTAATTCACGCCACCACAGAATACAACCCCTGCAACATAATGTCCCCCCAGGGCGTTGAGTTATGGTGGGCTACAAACGTTTACAATTCTCTCTCGCGGGCATCTGTTCCACTTTTTATTATGGTCTCGGGTTATCTTTTGCTTCAACCAAGCAAACTTGATGAGCCCCTGGGCGTTTTCCTTAAAAAACGTTGGAAACGAATTGGCTTACCCGTCATCTTCTGGGGCGCAGTATATTTTGCATGGAATGCCTACATCAACAATGAACCCATAAACACACTCTATGTTGCAGAAAGCATATTATCTGGTCCATATCAGCAGTTTTGGTTTATTTACCTCTTAATCGGCTTGTATCTTCTCACGCCACTAATCCGTGTAGTGATCGCTCATGCAGATTTAAAATTGATAAAGTATTTTCTGGTCATCTGGTTTATCGGAACCGCAATTGTTCCAATGTTCAAACTTTACACGCCCCTTATCGAATCCATAAACTGGTTTGACAGCACAATTTTCACCCAAACAGGACTCATCGGCTACTTCATATTAGGCGCCTACATCACAAAACTCAAAATCCGCAAACCCACCTTATACTTGACTTTTATCGGCTCAAGCATCATCACCATTTTCGGAACCTACTATATCGTTAGAAGCCTTGGAGGAAAATACTGGCAATTCTTCTATGACTATACAAGCTTCAACATCATATTTGCCACAATCAGCCTGTTTCTAATTTTATACTCTATTCCCCTACCCAAAAGATTCCCCAACGCTAACAAAATACTGAGAATGATAAGTGCAAGCACACTAGGCATTTACTTAATACATTACATTCCAATGGAAATATTGCAGAAGGGACTAATACACATCGGCGACTTCCAATTAAAACTCAGCGTAACAAACCTTAATCCCATAATTGAACTACCCCTCATCAGCATAGTAACCATGCTTATATGCATAGCCATAATTATTCCAGCACGCAAAGTCCCAATCCTACGCAGAATAATAGCCTAAAAAGTAAAGGTCAAACCCAAAACTTGTTTGATTTAGTAAATTCAGTATTTAACTTGATAAACAGATGTTTATGGGGGTAAAAATATATATCTCAAAAGTTGCCCATGTACTTTTTCACGTCAACTAAATCAGGCGAAAAACAAACATGGATTTACCGAAAAAAATCCTTCAACTCAAAAAAGAAAAAAAAGCAGTAATTTTGGCGCATAATTACCAACGCCCAGAAATCCAAGACATCGCAGATTACGTTGGCGACAGCATCGAACTCAGCCGCAAAGCCATGCAAGAAAAAGATGCAGACATTATTGTTTTCTGCGCTGTTGATTTTATGGCAGAGTCCGCAGCGATACTCAACCCAACCAAAAAAGTGTTGCTACCCAGCCTTGGCGCGCGTTGCCCAATGGCACAGATGCTCACAGTTGACGAAATAGATCGAGCAAAAAAACAGTACCCAAACGCGCCTGTCGTCATGTACGTGAATACGTTGGCGATGGCGAAAGCTAAATGTGATATTTGCTGCACCAGCGCAAATGCGGTTGAGGTTGTTAAATCTCTTGATGCGGACACGGTGCTTTTTGGTCCCGACCATAACTTGGCAGAGTATGTTGCTGAACAGACGGGAAAGAGGATTGTTCCAATTCCTGAGCGTGGTTTTTGCCCGACGCATGTGCTTTTCCAGCCTGAAGATGTAAAAGCCCTCAAAATGCAGCATCCTGACGCGGTTGTTATGGTTCATCCTGAATGCAGTAAAGAAATGCGTGAGGTCGCAGATTACGTAGGCAGCACCTCAAGAATGTGCCATTACGCAAAAAAATCCAACGCTAAAATCTTCATTGTTGGCACTGAAGACGGTATATTGCACCGTTTGCGTAAAGAAAACCCAGATAAAATATTCATAATGGCTTACGAAGGCGCAATCTGCCCAAACATGAAATTAACTACGCTATACAGGGTGTATGCTGCACTTAAAGAGGAAAAGTATGTGGTTAAGGTTCCAGCGGATGTGGCAGCTAAAGCGCGGGGTTCACTGGAACGTATGTTTAAAGTGAAGGTTTAAACTGACACAATCATGGATTTGAGGATTTTAACGCCTCTACGGATGGCTAATTCATCACTAAGATGCCTGATTTCTGAACCTTTACCCTTTACAGCGATAGCTTCTAGGCAGTCATGTTCGCCAAGGTGAATGTGTAATGTGGATGATATGAGGTCCGTGTGGTGATGTTGAGAGTCAGTGAGTTCGCTTTCTAAGCCTCTGGTGTCATGGTCATAAATCATTAAGATAACGCCTGTTTGGGTACTGTTTTCTTCTTTGAGCCATTTACGTTCAGAAACATAAAGTCGGACGGCGTCTTGGATTGCTTTGCTGCGGCTTTCGTACCCCATTTTGCTGGTTATTTCATCGAACTCCTTGAGAAGGTCTGGCGGAAAGGTTACACCTACACGAACAATTTTTGACATCGTCAATCACCATTATGTTAGCGCTTTAAGCCTAAAAGCTTTTACACAAAAAACCATACTCAGAGACTGTTTTTGCCTTTCAGGAAATCATGAAGCATTAAGTCATGCTCAAACGCCAAGGGAGATGGCAACGCGTCAAGGCTGAAAAGCTTGATTTCTTGGATTTCGCTTTCCTGCCGTGCTAACTTGCCCCCAACTACTCTGACTTCAAAGCATGTGGGATAATATTCGTAGTCTATGTCATCTTTGATGCCTTTCTCTTTGTATTCACCGACTTTGCGGACAATTTCTACGTTGAGGCTGGTTTCTTCTTTGACTTCACGGATGACTGTTTGCTCCACGGTTTCGCCGGGGTCAACTCTGCCTCCAGGAAGTGCCCAGTAGCCAACAAAGGGGCGCGTGTTGCGTTTAATGAGTAAGATTTGGTTGTTGGAGTAGGGAATGATGGCGGTTGTGGTTATTCCAGTATAATGCTTCATCTTCTTTGCCTAAGTGGTTTAGTTCATTCTCCAATTTATAATAATAGCCACAACAAAAATGGTAATGCCCTCAAAAACAGTGTTAAGACTAAAAATTAATGTTTTCCAAACCATTATTAGCTACTATCAGGCGAGCTTTGCCTTAAAAAATTCATATCCTTTCTCAGATATCCAACCCGCATCCAGCAAACTATGTAATCCCCCAAGCATAACTGTACGATTATCAGGTACCGCCAAAAGATTTCCCTTCACCAATAAAGCCTCAAACCCCGCTACCTCAACCGCTATCGCCGCCTTAAGAAAACCATCATCTCTTAAACGTGGCGACAGCAAATCCCTGATTTTTGCCATACCCAATGCGCCTTTGAGTTTAGCAGAAAAATCCACACTACCAACTTTTGAAGGCGAAAAAACAGCTATCCGCTTTGACTTCTCACTCTGGTAGGTTGTTATGTAAAAGGGTAAGTAATACAGTGTATCTGTCCAGTCCTCACCGCTTAAGCTAAAGTCAGCAAGTTTTGCAACTTCTTCGTCAACCTGCTTTGCAATTTCACCCAGCTCAAAAATCATCGCTTTACTTGCATCATCAAGTGAACCTTTCTTAGCCTCAAAATGACCAAACTTGCTTTCACAAGCGCCTTGCAACTCGCGTACTGGTTTACGAATTAGGCTAATTTGATCTTCCACTTGAGTTTTTAGCTGAGTTATTTGTTGCGTTTTTTCTTCTTGAGTTGACTTTATTGTACGGTCAACTAACCAGAGTTTGCCATCAGTTTCTTCTAGCTGATGTTTGGCTGTTTTGATTTTGTCTTTCCATTGTCGTTCAGATTTAAGATTCTTACGTTCAGCTTTGCTTCGGGCTGACTCAAACCGTTTTATCTTTGCTTGCACGGTTAATTGTGCTTTTTTGAGTTTCGCCTTCTGCTTTTTTAGCTCATCCATCTTTTTCTTAAAACTATTTAACATAATATCTTCTTGTTTTTTGTGCTGTTTTTGGATGGTTTTGATTTTAGGCTTAGATAACTCTTCTAATGCTCGAATTTTAGCGTTACATTCATCCTTAATTGCGCCTGCTCCAAAATCCAATTCTTCCATAAACCCGCTTGTTAACTCATTAATTTTTTTAATGCACTCCTGGGTTTTGGATGCCTGCTCATAAAGAAATTTTTGCAGGTCAGTTATTTGCTTTATTGTTTGTGTTAGTGTAGCCTCTTTTTTGGGCAACAGTGTGAGGTGGGGTTCTTGGCGGAGTTCTTTTGCTTCTTTCACATATTGAGTAAACTCTTCAAGAAAAGTTTGATTTGCTATCAGACCATGGAAGCTGAATTGTTTTTCGTGCCTGTTTGTTCTGAAAAAATCTGCGTGCTCAAAAAGAAAAGCAATGTAAGTGTCAAGTAGGCTTTGGCGGGCTTGCAGTTTCTTCTCAAAAATTGTTACGTTAAAATCTTCAACAGTCACTTGGAAAGCCTTACTAGATAATCCATCTAAAACAAAACCAACCTTGTCAGTGACAAAAACCCTCAATGGGTACCCTACTTTGCAGATAGAAACATACTGTTCCGCGGGTTTGCCGATTAATCCTGCACCTGTTTCTCTCTCCATTTCGGAGAGTACATAAATCGTTGCTAATTCTTCCCCAAAACTGAAGGTTGCCCCGTTTTCCTTTTGAATGGAACTGAACGGTAAAACAAACTGTTTGCCCGAAGTTGCTGTCATAACCCTCATTGTTGAATGGGGCTGTTTGCTTTTTATATTTACCGTTTAATTTGGAGTAACCTAAAGAAATCAAGCGTTTTTTTGCTATAACAAAGAACTCTCAAGTAGTCTTGTTAAGGATTGCAGGTGTAACAACGTTTTGTGTGCACACAAATGACGCCACCACATTTGGGGCATTTCCATTGTTCTTTTTCACGTTTTAGAAAAGCATCCATGCCATATGTTTTGATGTATTGTTGGTTTTCGATGATGCTGACACCATATTTTTGGCTGTAGTACTGGTCGATTTTTTTGAGGTTTTCGCAGGGGAAGTCGGCGCATTGGTAGCAGTTTTGGATTTTGTTTTTCTGCTCTGGATGTTTGCAGTTGTTTTCAAAGAAGTTACAGGTGGCTTGTTGGGTTTGGCATCCGCCGCATGGAGTTTGCTTCTTGCCGGTAAGTGTGTAACCGAAGAAGCCCACGCATGTTCGGCAGTTAATTCCGCAATGGGCGAATAGTTTAGCAGTGAAATCTTGACTCATGCTTTCGCTTCCCAAGAATTTTGGTTGAATTGCGTATGATTGAATAGCAAAGGGAGCCGCTAGAAAATATAAAATCTTGCTTAACCAAAGTTGATAACACAGCAATAAAGTCCCGACTACGTGAAAAAGTCGCTTATCCGCCGCTGGAAAAGTGCGCGTTTGAGCAGTTCACTTTGTATTATCCACCGTTTAAGAGGAATCTCAAACCTGCCCGCGATAAACTGCAATGATTGGGCTAAACTGTTGAAAAGATGCGGCTTCTGACGCATGGCATTACGAACATTCTCGCGAACCTGCCAAACCCCAATAGGCATAATATAGCCAGGTCTAGCCTCGCGCAACACAATCACCGTTGCCTGCCGACGCTCCTTGAGAAGCTGTTCGCAGGCCGCCAGCCGAGCGGAATAGTAGCAGCCGCCAATCGCAGCGTATGTTGTTCTGCCGTCGTTGCCTTCCCAGTCACTAAAAATCGCCGTATTTGTGCCATGTGGGTTCCAAACCGTGCCCGGGTACCATGCTTCCATGGATTCATAACTCCACTGCTGAGGAATCATCAAAATTTCAAACACATTATCCAAATAAAACGATTCATACACTCGCCATTCGTTGATTTCGGGAAAGGTTTTGACTTGTTTGGCAAGATTTTTAGAGACAATATCATCCACTGCCGTGATGCTCCAGCGCGTAGGCACCAACCGACGATTCTTCTCTACCCCAAAAGCGCCGACACTGAAGGCTTTCTGAATTTTTGATACAATCACGCCGCGGTCATAGAGTTCTAAAACAGCATTGGTTGCCCGCAAATCTGTGTCCCGGTACGCTTTTTCAACGTGCTGGTCAAAGCGGCTGTTGCCTACGTGTAAGTTGCGGATGGGTGCTGAGGGTCCAAATGGCTGCACGTTATCGTCCATGAAGATGGAGCCTTGGGGTTTTTTGGTGAGGTTAAGTTCGATGTCTACGCTATTGTCTGCCAGAGCGAGTTCGCGGGTGTTGTCGAGGATTTTGCCTGCCTCGTTGAATTTGGTTACATGAACACGCTGTTTACCCCTTATCAGTAAACTTCGGAAGCCAACGATTTCATCGATGCTTTTTCCAAACCATTGTTCGGGCAAATCAAACATGCTGGTGTTTTCATAAACTGGCGGCACAAGTGGTCCCGCATACACGTAAGGGTAGCCGATTCTGCCGATGAAAACGCTTGGGGGTGAGGCACCGTCAATGTCTTGGGTTGCCATGAGGGGGACGCTTTTGAGGAAGCTGTTGGTTTTGACCATTATTGGGCAACGGGTTTTTCCACAAAGCATCTTGGAACCTTTGCAAATTACACAGAGGCTATCTTGTCGTGCTCGGGCGGTGATTTGGTTACTTTGTGTAGGGCTTGCGCTGCTTTTTAGGAGGTCTTTGAGCCAGTTTTCGGAGGCTTTCGCATTTGGAATAGTGGTTGGGTTATGTATCGCCAATGTTTTGATGGCTGTATCTTGCTGATATGTTTTCTGTTAATTTTGGCGGCAAAATTTGGTGCTGTTGGCGCATGTTTTGGCTGGGTACTGTGTAATAATAAAGCGTTTTTTGGTATATCGGATTTGGTAGCATTCCAATCACCGAAATCTTGCTTATTAAGTTACAAGAAACCATCTTCATTAAAACGTCAAGAAGGAAGAATCTTTGAACAAAAAAATAATCACCGCAATCACACTTATACTGATGATATGCGCAACCGCAATAGCTTCAGTCAGTGCAACCACAACTGTAAATGTCTACATATACAATCCTTTTGATGCAGGGAGCGAAGCTCAAGGCATCAACTGCAACGGTCACTGGGTCGGAGACATACCCATCGACATAATCAGTGGTGGCTCAACATTTCACACAAACAGTTACTGTATGGATTTTGACCGCGACCTCAACGTAGGCACAACCTACCAAGCCACCATAACCTCTGCAGCCGACACTGCGGAGTGGCGGGCTGTTAGTTATGTTCTTTCATGGAATAGCCCAACCAACGATAACGAAGCCGCTGTTGTAGCAGTAGCAATATGGCGGCTCCTAAACCAGACCAGAGGAACAACCTATTTCCGTGAATCATGGCTTGACCAAAGCATCGACAGCGCAGGAAACGTGCTTTCAACTTTGGCTTATGGCAAAGATGTTGTGCGTCAAGGCGACCAACTCACTTGGACTTCACCAATAACCGGTAACATGTCCGCTGTAATGGCCGAGGCAGGTGAAACAGTCACGTTCCAAGCAAACCTTGCAAGCTCAACAGGAACACCACGCGCCAACGTCAAAGTCCTACTCAGCGCAACTCTAACTGTTGGAAGCACAATCACTGAACTAAACTCAACCTATGTTACGCCTTCTGAAATGTTCACAGACACTGCAGGAAACGTGCAGGTTGACGTACAGGTTCCGCCAGATACACCAAACGGCGCATCCATCACGGTTAAGGCTCAAACCCAAAGTATATGGTCTCAAAGATACATCGACACAACAAACCCTGCAGTTCAAGACCTAATCGGCATCGGAGATAACTTCCAACTAACCGTCTCAACAAACCTGTGCATCTTGGGAACTATCAACGTGCTACCTGAATCTCCCATAGGAACAATCATGGCAATCAGCGCGGCAGGTGTGGGCTTTGCAGTCTGGGTAAAGTTTAAACACCCCAAAAACTGGGCAAAAACTAACTCTTCACTTTCCTAAGCACTTTCCCAATTTACTTGCTAAATTTTGCATAACTTTTTAATTTTAGTTGATCAGTTTTAGTTCCTTTTTTAGAATGTTCTGAAACCGTGTACTTGACACGTAATGGTCAACATAGATTTTTCCATCATAAATGAGCGTAAACGTGGCGTAAATTGAAGGTGCATTTTGGGCTTCTTGCGGGGTTTTCAACTCGGTCACCTTAAGCTCTAAACCCTTTTCCTTAGCGATGCATGTTAATTCCTCAATGGAGCGGGCAACCCACGGACACTGCCTTGAATAAACAATGTTTAACCCGCTGAACTGGGCTAACTGTTTGTGCCAATCCCTAAACTTGGGCAAATTACCCTTCTGCAGTTGCTTTACTAGCAGTTCAAAGCGGTCATCTTGCGCCACTACTTCAAAGCCATTCTTCAAAAACAACTCCTTACCCGCCATGTGAGGACCATCACTGGTTACAACGGCAACGCCGAGTTTTTCCTGCCGCTCTGCATCAGCCACACAATCATTAACCAGCAACGAACCATAACCCTTTTCTTTAACATTGTTGGGGTTCATCCAGATGCAATGGATAAACAAGTACCCCGCCGCATCTACCGCGCGCCAAGCATTTTCGCCATTGGTGTACTCGATGAAGCCGTTAGGTTTTTTCTGCCCCTCCAAAAACAAGTGCTTAACTGTGAAGCCTTCAGCGAAGCGTTCTTTTAGCCATTCAAGTTTTAGGAGGTGTCCTGCTTGTTTAGGGTTGAGAAAACAGGGGCAGCCAAGCTCACGATAGTTTTGGGGTGTGAGGGTGACGATTTTAGGTTGGTTCATTTGGTCCACAACTAAAAGATGTCGGTTTTGTTTTTTAAGCTTTAAAAAATGGTGTGCGCAAAGCAGAGTAAACTCTAGTCGCTCACCGATAAATATTGGAGGATAATAGAAAAGAGCAGAGAAATAGCCAAACTTTGAACAAAAGAGTCTTTCAGGCAGTTTAGATTTTCAGTATTTGATTTTTTTTAGCCTCAAACTCTTGCTCAGTTAAAATCCCCTTATCCTTGAGGTCTGCAAGCTTCTCAAGCTGATCGATGTCAGAGTCGCTTGCTACTTTTGGTTCAACACCTGTCTTATCCATTGCAGCATTCAACTCTTCTTCACTCATTTGGTCAGGATGTTTTCCAGTTTGCTGTTGGATTTGCTGTTTCTGTTGCATAGTCAGCATCATTAATGATGTTCGTCGCCTCATTCTGCGTCTGGTTCTTCGTCGTGCACCTCCTCTACCTAAGGGTCCAATTCCACCTGGTCTTAAAACCATTCAAGTTCACCTCCAAAATATTGTTACTCTGGCAACATAGTAATTGAGAGAGAATATTGATTTAAGAGCTTGTGATTACGTTTTGTACATCAAAATTATCGTTTAGGCCTTTAGTAATGCGTCTCTGCGCTTCATCAAGTTATCTAATTGAAAACTCAGGTTTATCGCTTGCCGTTATTGCCCCTTGAGCTGCGACAAATCTGTCATCATAAGTGGTTAGCTATTTTTTGTGGGCTCATTTTGCTTCACATATAATATAGTAGAGTATTTGTTGTTAATGATTTCCAACAAAAATTGTTCAGTTGTTAGAAGTTAACTGTTTGTTTTGATTTTGAAGGTTATCATGTAGTTATATCCAAGGTCAATGATACGTGTTTTTTCAAAACCATATTGTTTTGCCACATCTTCAGTTTCTTTCGGTGACAAACGCATATGAAATGGCGGACCAAACGGCAGTTCTTCTTTTTTGCATTCAATAATTATCAAACGACCTGTTGATTTTAAAACGCGACGAACCTCTCTAAATAGCGGATCCATTAAGCCCTTTGTATCGCGGGTATTTATGATGTGAAGTACTGTAGAAATGAAGCATACATCAACGCAGTTATCTTTCAAAGGTAAAGGAGCAGTTATATCAGAAGTAATACCGAAAACGTTAGCCAACCCCTGAGAATCTGCAGTTGCAACTAAATTAGTAACAAGTTCCACCCATTTGTCTATAGCATATACGATTCCAGAGGCCCCAACGATTTTAGCAGCATAAAGTGAATAGTCTCCATGTCCACTACCCAAATCCAAGAAGGTTTCGCCAGATTTAAGGTTGATTTCATCAAAAACAACTTCAGGATTATGCATCCAAAAACTGCTAGGACCTCTACGTCCACCGTGTCTGCATTGAGGTTGGTCTACACCTGAATCATTTATATGACTCATTGTTCATCTCCTGACAAAGTTTTTGCATCCAATCAGGGGTCAGAACATCTTTTTGGGGATAGAATTCTTTTACGTAAGGTTTAATGTCAATAACGGGACTGCCATCTATTGCATCCAGTCCTTTTACCTGCAGAACGTTTTCTTTTTTTGCACAAAGTCTAACAATAGACATAAGTAAAGGATTAGGGCGAGCTGGACTACACGTACTAAAAATCCCCGATAAGGGCGTTTCTTTACGACCCATAGGATGCACTTTTGTTAATCTACGACTTTCCTTAGGCACTTGATGTGCCCAGTAAAGCACAACAAGATGAGAATAAGCCTCAACACCATCAAGAATATCGGCTATGTCTTTATTGATTATTATTTCTGAAATTTGATTGCATGATTTACGGAAATCTTTTCGGATAGCGTCAATTTCTTTTTGCAGTTTTAAATCGCTGTCTTCTGGCTTCAAAAAAGGCTTTTTGACTTTGTTTTTGATTACACCTACGGGTCGTATTTGAATTTGCTCTTCTGGCATGTCAATTACACCTTTGATTGAGTGTTCTGTGCAACTATTCCCTTACCTTCCACTTGGAAGTATCGTTCTCCGCTACATGTTAAACAAAGACTGCGGGTTCCTTCACTAACGCTTTTTGTTGCCATAACTTCTTCGCCACAAACATCACAGACTACGCTTTTTAGTAGCGGTGCATAATCAGGCAACATTACAGGAACATTTTTGGCTGAAAGAACTTTTTCAAAAGGAAGCTTTATGAGGGCACATGCTGCTTCCCATCCTTTTTCGCGATAAGTCTTTTGTTTGGTGGCAGTCCAAACTGTATTATTAGTTAATTGTTCTATAAGTGCAAAAAACTCTGGAACCTCTTGTTTTAGATATGTACGAAAATAGGGCAAAACCCTAACACGAACCCCGGTATCTTTTCCGCGTATGGCAAAAGTTACGGCGTGTTTTCCTAAATCACGATATATTAACCCATTATTTCCAAGAGTACAACCTGACACCATTTGTACTCCGTCTGAAAAGCATGCATTGGTTTCCACTATGGCTATGAGTTCTTCCATACCGTCTAATGTTACGCCATCTCTTTTGAGCATGTTTAAACCATAAACTGAAGCCATGACACCAAGGGCACTTCCTGGACAAAAGTGACCATGAAGTGTTCCAGTTATCCTTAAGAGCTTCAGTAAGTCCTCAGACGCTATTGCTTCAGATATTTCTTGTTTTGGATTGGGATTGAAAAAGTCGTCTTGTTTGCATATTTTATTCATTTCTACATCACCAATAATTCCTTATATAGATGATAATTTTTCGGGGCTTTGCCTTTTGCAATAAATAAAAAGACGACACAGACATAAATGTTATGACTAAAGCTTAAGAAAGTAACACTAAAAAAAGCGTCACAATGAGAAACGTTAATGGAAGGCAAAAAACCGCTCAAAGATAAGTGGCGCCCAGGCCGGGATTCGGACCCGGGTCCTGCGGGCGACAGCCGCATATACTAGACCGAACTATACTACCTGGACACAGCGCCTCAACAATACATGATGCTTTAATTAATATAGCTTTCTCGATGAAAAGGGCAGTTTTTGACTGGCAAGATGCCTGTTGAGCAATGGCTTTACTATATAGAAGGTTATATTAACAAAATGCACGTACTTTTAAGCATGAACAACTGCATAGTTTATTTTTCAAGAACGGGAAACACTAAACGGTTAGCCCAAGCCATAGCATCCACTGTAGAAGCCCCAATCTATGATTTAACCTCCAGCCAACCTGACATCATCAAAACATGTGACACACTATTTTTGGGAACACCCGTTGAAGGAGCCAGCCCCACAAAAGAAATATTAGCTTTCATAGGAAACCTGCCACAAGTAGAAAGCAAAAAAGTTATCCTGTTCTGTACCTTCAAGCTTTTTGGTAACAAAAGAACCATGAACGCTATGGAAAAACAGTTAACTCCAAAAGGGTACCATGTGGTTTTGAAAGTTTCAAAAAAGGGCCTGAAACCTGAGGTAGAAGCTGATTTTTCTGATGTGCTCTCTGAAATTAAAAAATTCTTAGCGATATAAAAAAAATAAATTTTGTTTCTGCCCTAAAAGGGCGGCTGTTTTTAGTTTCCATCTACTAGATGAGCTGTTCCGTCTGGGCAGTAGACTTTCTCGCCAACATAGGCGACACTAAAGCGTCTGCTACATGCTTTCATTTGGGAGCATCCATCGCAATCTCGCGACAACATATCTTATCTTTTCCTCCTGAACTGTGAACTTCTGAAACTGCCTTGTTTATTCCATAATGCAACAGTGCTGTCTGCACATGAAGATGCAGTTTTGAGTGAAGCTACATGGTTATGCAGATGTACCTTTTAAACTTTGTTTACAGCTGTTATCATAATAGTTACTGCCAGCTCACTTTTCTTTTTTTGTTCTCCTGTCAATAATTTTTTGTCTAGCAAACTTGCGTATTTCTTCAGCAACAAAGACAGAACTGGATACCCCAAAGATTATCAACCAATCCCAAATTGAGAGCGCAGTGGTTCCTAATGCAACTTGAAGTTGTGGAAGAACAGTTGCCAACACCTGTAGGATAACTGAAGTGAGTATTGCAACAATCAAGTATTTGTTACTGAACAAGCCTATTTTGAAAACTGATTGCGTTCGTGATCTGCAGTTGATGCCGCTAAATATTTGGAACATCGAAATTGTCATGAAAGCCATAGTTGTAGCAATTAAAACATCGCCTCTGCCTAAAGCAAACGAGTAAACCAGAAGTGTTCCAACACCCATGAATACTCCTACAAATATTGTATTTAGCAGTATACCCCGAGTGAATATTTTAGCGTCTGGTTTTCTAGGGGGCATATTCATAACGCCTGCTTCTTTGGGCTCCATTGCAATGAATTTGTCTAAAAGACCATCCGTTACAAGGTTAACCCACAATATTTGCACCGCTGTAAAAATAAAATTACCTGGAAACAGGAACAAAGCACCAATAAACGCAATAATTTCCCCTGCGTTTGTTGCAATCAAATATTTTACTGTTTTTTGAATATTTTCAAAAACTACCCTACCTTCTTCAACAGCATTAACAATACTTGTAAAGTTATCATCTGTCAAAATCATGTCTGCCGTTTCTTTAGTGACATCTGTACCGGTGATGCCCATTGCAACGCCAATTCCAGCTGCTTTTAACGCGGGTGCATCATTTACGCCGTCTCCGGTCATTGCCACTATGTGACCCTTACGTTTTAGAGATTCCACTATGCGGTGTTTGTGAGTGGGTGATGCGCGAGCAAAAACCAGCGTTTTTTCGATGACTTCATCAAGTTGTTCGTCACTCATTTGTTCAAGTTCAGTGCCTGAAATAGCCAAGGAACCTTTTTCTGAAATACCGATATCTTTTGCTATGGCTTCGGCTGTTAGTTTTTGGTCGCCAGTTGCCATGACAACTCTAATGCCTGCTTTTTTACAGAGTTTGACAGCGTTTTTAACTTCCGGTCTTGGCGGGTCAATCATTCCCATAAGTCCTAAGAAGGTCAGCGTTGAGGCTTTGCGTTCAATTTCTTGTTTTAGAGAAAGTTGGTCTTCAGTTTTTACGGTTCGAGTAGCCATCGCCAGTACTCTTAATGCTTGACCTGCCAGTTGGGTATTAACTTGTAGAAGTTCTTCTTTCTTCTGTTGTGTCAGTTTTTTAACTTTGCCATCTTCAAAAATGTGAGAGCAAAGCTCAATTATGCTTTCAGGTGCACCCTTGATGTGTGCTTCAACTTGTCCGTTAACTTCATGAAATGTTGCCATGTATCTTTCTTTGGAGTCAAATGGGATTTCGTCAACTCTTGGAAACTCTTCATCCAGTATGTTTTTATGTAATTGAGTTTTCGCTCCAGCAACAACTAAAGCACCTTCAGTTGGGTCACCATAAATATCCCAGCTGAAGGCACCGTTTGTTTCTTGTTTTCGTAATCTTGAGTCATTGCACAAGATTGCCGTTTTAAGAAGCTGTTTTAACGCAACATCCTTTTCAGGATCTACCTTTACATTTCCAGCGACAAATTCGCCTTCTGGAGCATACCCGACACCAGTAACATCAATTAAGTGATTGTTACTGAAGATTTTTTGTACCGTCATTTGATTAGTTGTTAGAGTACCTGTTTTGTCAGTACATATTACAGTTGCAGAACCTAAAGTATCAACAGCTTGAAGTTTTCGAATAATGGCATTACGTTTAGCCATACGATGTAAGCCAACAGCAAGGGTTATTGTGACAACTATTGGTAATCCCTGCGGAATCGCCGAAACAGCTGCTGCAATAACAAACAGAAGCGTTTCAAGAAAACCGATACCCTGAAGAATTGCAACTGTAAAGGTTATGATGCTTGCGGCTAAAGCAAAATAGCTTATTTTTTTACCTAAATCTGCAGAACGTTTCTCAATGGGTGTTTTCCCTTTTTTGGTTTCTTTCATTAACGTAGCAATTTTGCCAATCTCGCCAAACATTCCTGTTGCAATAACAACCGCTTGTCCTCTGCCCTGCGTAATTACAGTCCCAGCAAAAGCCATGTTCTTTCTTTCTTCAATTGGCAATTCACCAGCGAGTCTGTCTGAAGTTTTACGCACAGGAGTGGATTCACCTGTAAGCATAGACTCATTGATTTCAAGATTGTAACATTCAAAAATGCGTGCGTCAGCAGGTATTTTATCCCCTGCATCGAGCAGTAAAATGTCACCTGGCACTATTTCTTTTGCTTTAATTCGGATTTCTGTACCATCACGAATGACCTCAGCTTCAGGTGCGCTCATTGATTTTAGGGCGTTGATTGCTTCTTCCGCTTTAAATTCCTGAATAAAGCCCACGGTCATATCGATAATTATGACCACAAAAATAACAAGGGCATCATAGTAATGCTCTACAAATAATGAAATGATTGCAGCAAAGATTAGCACTATTACAATAGGGTTTCGGATTTTTTCCAAAAATAAGGTTAATCTGCTGGTTTTCTTTTCTGCTTGGAGTTCATTAAAACCGTATTTTTTTAGTCTTGCCTCTGCCTCAGCGGTTGATAAGCCATTTTCGCTTGTTTTGATTTTTTTGAATGCATCTTCAGCGTCTATGCTGTGCCAAGTATTTTCTTGTGACATATTTTTCACCAATTTAGTTAAAAACGGAGGTTACACTAATGCAAACAATTGAACAAAACTTACGATTTCTCATTAAGTTAAACATTGTTTGATTATATATTTCCAACAAAGAAGTGATTAATAGTTTTATTTATAATATTCGTAAATAATTTAACAATTTAACCATAAATCATAAACCAAAAAAGGCGCAACCAAAAATCAGGCACTCACACATGCAGCAATTGACTAGAAAGTTTCTTTATGCATTACTTCACTTAGTGCACGCTTAGGTCGTTCTGGTGGCATCTCGTTTGGAAATCCCACAGTAACCATAGCCACAGGACGTAAACCCTCGGGTGCCTTAACTATTTTTGCAACTTCGTCCTCTTGGAAAGCACCAATCCAGCAAGCTCCCAACCCCAGAGATACCGCAGTTAACATCAGGTTTTCAACCGCTGCTGACGCATCTTGAATGCAATAAAGGTTAATCCCGCGTGAACCATACTGTTGAGCAACGTGCTGATTAACACAAACCACAATAACAACTGAAGCCTGCGTCATTTGAGTTTGCGCTCTTGCAGCATAAAACAGCATTTTCTTATGCTCTGCCTTGGACACAACAACAAATTCCCATGGCTGAAGATTTCCAGCGGAAGGCACCTTTCTTGCAGCATCAATGAGTTTTTCAACTGTACCCGCGGGCAAGGGTTGGTCTTTGAAGTTTCGTATGCTTCGTCTTTTGCTTATGGCTTCGGAAAGGTCCATGTTTGTTTCTCCTTAGAGTAAGAGTCTTATGTTTGTTGATAAATGTTGTTTTTGGATGATGTGAACTTAGAGCCGAGCATCAGCGATGAAGGGGCTCGACGGGCGAACTGACAAACTAAAGCGGAAAACTTATCTGATGAGCAGACATGAAAACATGCAAAACATGCATTGAGGCGTGAGGTGAACTGAATGGTTGAAGTTAAAATAAATGCTTCAGAAATCAAAGGCAGCGGAGACAAAATGATTGAAAAACTAGCCGATTTCCTCAAAGACAAAACAGGCGGGGAAGTCTCCACAGAATCCAAAGTCATCACAGTGAAAGGTGAAGGACCAGCACTAGCCAAAAAATACATCCGTGTAACAATCAAAAAATTCCTCCACAAACACGAATTAATCGACACTTTCCGAGTAGTAGTTGACACAGAAGAAGACGGCGCATTATACATTAAAGAACGCAAAACATACGAAGAAGACTAACCACCCAATTTAACACATCATTTTGTTTTTTAAAAAAATCGTTAACAGCTTTGGCTTGTTAACACCCATCAGATTGGAGCTTTTATTTTATCAATAAATTTCTGCTGAAGCTTAGTGATTTTGGGTGCAATAACGATTTGGCAGTAGGAATCTTTGGGATGTTTTTTGTAGTAGTCTTTATGGTATGTTTCTGCTTTGTAAAACATTGTTAAGGGTTCCACACTGGTCACGATTGGCTTATCCCAAATACTCTCATTGGTTAACTCGTTAATAACCTCAAGCGCCACCCGCCTCTGCTCTTCACTGCTGTAAAAAATCGCGCTTCGATACTGAGTACCTACATCCGCACCCTGCCTATTCAGCGAAGTTGGATCATGCATGGAAAAGAAAACATGCAAAATATCCCTAAAACTAATCACCTCTGGATCAAAAGTTATCTGCGCCGCCTCCGCATACCCTGTCATGCCCTTAGAAACCATCGCATACGTTGGATTAGGCAAACTACCCCCTGTATAACCGAGCTCTATTTTTTCCACACCCTTTATGATGCTAAAAGCTGCTTCTGTGCACCAAAAACAACCCGCGGCTAAAGTTGCGGTTTCCAGAGGCTTTTTTGTTTGGTTCATGATTAGCGCTTCCAAGAATGATTATGCAAGTCTTAACTTAACATTTTGTGGCTACAACAACACAGCAACAAGTTATCGTAACCCATTTACCCCAGCAAAACTCAATACCCTTTAGGAAACACACAAATGTCAGCCAAACCTCTTTCAAAAATAAAAATCACACCCATAGCAGCAGAAAGCTTAGGTGTACGCTCTATGTGCACCCTATTCGAAACTCCAGATGTCACGATTCTTTTAGATGCAGGCATCTCACTTTGTCCGTATCGGTTCAACCTGCCACCGCACCCCATCGAGTTCCAAACCATCAACCGCCTACGCAAAACTATCGCGGAAGCAGCCGACAAAGCCGACATAGTTACGATTAGTCATTATCATTTTGACCATCACACACCCAGTTTTGAGGATTGGGTGGTTAACTGGACAAAGGAAAATGAGACGGCAAGGCAGATTTACCAAGACAAAACAGTTCTTGCCAAAAACCCAAAAGAAAACATAAACGCTAGTCAACGGCAGCGTGCATGGATGTTTGAGAAAACAGGAGCCAAGCATGCCAAAACGTTAGAGGCGGCAGATGGGAGAACATTTGTTTTTGGAAATACTTCTTTAGAGTTTTCGCCGGCGGTTGCTCATGGCGCTGAAAACTCGATGCTTGGCTATGTAGTCATGGCAAAAGTGAGTTTTGAGAATGAACGGTTTATGTTTGCGCCTGATGTTCAAGGACCAATGGTGTCTTCAACGCTTGAGCTTATTTTGTCTGCTAAACCGGACGTGTTATTGGTGGGGGGTCCACCGTTTTATCTGGGGGGTTTTCGTGTGGAATGGTCGCAGTTGGATTTGGCAGTAGCTAATTTGAAGCAAATTGTTGAGGCTGTTCCAGTGACAATTATTGAGCATCATACATTGCGGGATGAGTTTTGGAAGAAAAAAACCGCCGTTATTGCAGAAACCGCTAAAAAGTTTGGGCATAGCATGGTTTCGGCTGCGGCTTTTTTGGGTGTTAAAGAAACTTTTTTGGAATCTAACCGTAAACAGCTTTTTGCCAGTAATCCGCCTTCGAAAGAGTTTGAGCAGTGGATGAAAACGCTAAATGAAAAGAAAATCAGCAAACCGCCCCTGTAGACGCGTCTTTTTTTAGATAGGGGGTAGTTAACGTTTGGATGCCTCTTTATAAAGAGGTGACGTTATATATAAGATGCTATTTAAATAGAGAGACCGTGTGAGTTGAAATGAGCAAACGAACCCCTAAAATTTCAATCCAAAACATCGTCGCATCCGTTTCACTTAACCAAAAAATAGACTTACAAAAAATAGTAGAAAAATTCCCACAAACTGAATATAATCCCAGCGTTTTTCCTGGCCTTGTTTTCCGCCTCAAAAAACCCAAAACCGCCACCCTAATTTTTGGCACTGGAAAAATGGTGTGCACAGGCGCAAAATCCGAAAAAGAATCCCGAAGCGCCGTAGAAAAAGTCGTCAAGGAATTGCGCAGTGAAGGCATTCAAATCACAGAAAAACCAGTTGTGAATATCCAAAACATCGTTGCATCCGCAGAGCTAGGCGGCGAAATCGACCTTGAAAGCCTAGTTTACAAACTTAGCCGCGTAATGTATGAACCTGAGCAGTTCCCAGGTGCAGTTTTCCGCATGGATGAACCACAGGTAGTGTTTCTGATTTTCTCTGCAGGTAAACTTGTCTGTGTCGGCGCAAAACGCGAAGAGCAAGTCTACGAAGCTGTGGATAAGATTCAAAAGCTCCTGGAAGAAAAAGAACTCATCTACTACACCAGCTAAACCCTCTATTTTTTCATTCTTCGCCGTACGGCAGGATTTGATTCTGCCATCTTTTTTAGCGCCAACTCAAACGTTTCATCATCAGCCAATTCCCTTTTCAAGAAAACGCCTGTTCTGCCAACTTGATCTCTTTTCAAAAGCGTATGAACCCTATCCAAAACCGTTTCAGCAGAAATACCTAAAATTTTAGCAGCAAATACTTCACGGTCAACCACACTGCTCTCCACATGACCCCTCTCTGTGGGCTCAATCAGCATAAGCCGCTTATCAACGCCCGCAACCCGTACGTCCGCATTGAGTTGGGTGAGGTTGATCTCTCCGCCGAATTGGTAAAATTCGCGTTCCACTCTACGCATCTCCATCAAAGGAAAAGAAATGCTGGTTTTCTCATCGATTTCGATGTAGGCTTTCATGGCGTATGTTGGCGTTGCTTGTATGATTAGGCGATTATTAGGAACGATTTTGGCTTTCTCCAGCGCGGTTTCGACAAGGAAGCTGTTTTGGATTTCTGCTATGAATACATCGATGTCGCTGTCTGGATGTACATCACCTCTTGCAAGACTCCCGTGAATAACTGACTGAAGATGAAACGCTTGTAGTGCAGTCATAATTTGAGCTGCTTTTTGCCGCAAACTCCTCAGCCTAGCCCACTGTGCACTGTTGTAGATGACTTCTTGGTGTTGGCTTGGCTTTTGAGGTTTTGCAGTCATGAATCATTCCGTTCTATTGTTTAATGGTGCATTATTTATTTACTTTAATTATTCATAAAACAGTACTTGAACCCAATGAACAAAACCTTATGCACCGCTTGCAAGCAAAGAGAACCCTTTTTCTATCGTCAATACTCAGGTCAAGCTCTGTGCCGTAAATGCTTTGGTCAATCCATCGAAGACAAGGTCAGAGCAACAATCACAAAATATCAAATGCTCAACTACAACGACCACATAGCCGTAGCGGTTTCAGGAGGAAAAGACAGCCTCGCCCTACTGCATATTCTGTCTAAACTAAAAAAGTACCGCCCCAAAGCAACCCTAACCGCTGTCACCGTCGATGAAGGCATCAAAGGCTACCGCGATGAAGCACTGCAAATCACAACAGAAAACTGCCAAAAGCTAGACATTCCCAATCACGTAGTTTCTTTCAAAGAGCTTTATGGGTTTTCTTTAGATGAAATTATGGAGCGCCTGCAAGAGAAAAAAGACTCTGAATTAACTGCTTGTGCGTATTGTGGGGTTCTGCGTCGAAAAGCCATCAACACGGGTGCACGGCAAGTTGGTGCAACAAAAATTGCTACAGCACACACGCTTGATGATGAGGTTCAAACGTTTCTGATGAACATTTTCCACGGCGACATTAACCGTCTTGCTAAAGAAAAACCCTTAACCAACGAGGTTCACCCAATGTTTGTGCGTAAAATCAAACCCTTCTGCGAAATTCCTGAACGCGAGAGCGCACTGTATGCTTACGTTAAAAAAATTGACTTCCAAGATGTGCCTTGTCCATATGCGGGGGATGCTTTGCGTAATGATGTTCGCGCGTTGGTCAATCGTATGGAGGAAAAGCATGCGGGAACCAAATTCACCGTTTTCAAAGCCATGGAACGCCTTAGACCTGCAATTGAGGCAACTGCTTGTCTTCAGGATTTTAAAACTTGCAGAGAATGTGGGGAGCCAGCCACTGGGGATTTATGCAAAGCGTGCGAGATGTTACGATTTATTTAGTGATGTTTACTGTTTTTGTTTAGTGCGGTAAATCATTAAAGATAGGCTGATTATAACTACGATAGCAATAATGATGCCTTCTATAGTGAAAATCAACTCTTCTATACTGACTTCATCTGTTGGGGTTATTGTTTCTGTACTTAGGGAAGGTTGTGTTAACGAAGGCACACCTGTTTCAACCGGTCCAAGGCTTGCTGCAATTGCAAGTTCACCAACTTCTTGAGTAAATTGTTTAGGAAGTGTCCTGCCAACGATAAAAGGGGAATAATCGTAAAGAAAACTGCTAACGGTCAGCGCATTTTTTGAAGTATCTACGTACTTTTGTACGCTTGCTCCTGTATCTACCTCTGCAAGCCAGTATTTTCCAGGAGGAAGCGTTATTTGTGCTGAAAGAGCTATTGTGTACCATGCAAAACTTATGTGTGTTGGACTTTTTGGGGTTGAGGCTAAACATTTGTCAGGTTGATTGTTAAGGTCGCTGAAAATTGCGTATAAACAGTCCGAGGGGGGCGTTTCATCTTTCATAAAAGTGCTTATACTGTTTACTGTTACAGTTTCCTCTAAAGTGAATTGTGTTGCAATCATGTAACTGCCATTTCTGTTCCAACTCGTAGTGTAATTCAAGTTTCCAAACTGATTAACAGTACCTGTTTGGGCACTTACACCGGCAACATTAATCAACAATACTGTCAATAGGACAATTAGGCACTTTTTACCTGACATCATTTCAGCAGTCTCCACGCTAACTTAAACAACAATTAAATTATTTTATAAAAATAACTCAAAAAAAGGGTTAACCACTTTTTTTATCAGCGGCCAGTTTAGCCTTAAGAACTTTCAAAATTTCCGAAGCTTCAAACGCGGTTTCTGCTTTGGCAATTTTTTTGGCGCATTGAATGTTTATTTTTTTGCCACAATAGGGGCAGGTTTTGGTTTTTTGACCTTGCGCAGCCAGAATTAGACCAGAACATTTGGTACATTTGCAGATGATTGTGACGCCCAAGAGGTTTGCTTCCGAAAACCTTTTCATCAAACAGGCAGATAACAGTATTGGGAAGAGAGCGTACAAATGGATGATATGTCTAGTGAGCAAACTCCTAATGCAAGGTCTAAACTTGTTGAGCTTGCAATGAAATACTTCAAAAAAGAAGGCTACCGCATTAACAACGAAAACGCTGAGCTTGATGGGTTTAGTGGCATAATTCGAAAATTTGATCTAATCGTGCAAAAAGGCAGACAAGAGCAGGGTGTCTGGGTCCGCGACTGGAACCGCACAATCGGCGTAAACGTGATAATCAATCTTGATACTGCATCTGAAGACGTGGGTTTAGCCAGCCCAATTATGATTGGAGAAAAATTCAGTGACCATGCTAAATCATACTCGAACCGCAGAAAAATCACGCTTATAACACGCCAAAAACTAGGCAGTTTCCGATAAGTTACTCCTGTAAGTACTCATCGGTTAATCCTTCCTGTTCAAGCATACCAATCCAATCCACAAACCCGAAAACGCAACTTTTTTTGCCATCCAAAACATCCATCACCTCGTCTGCAAGTGCTTCAACGGTTTTTCCTGTAGCATCAACCTCGCAAACCTTGCCCTTCTGGAGCCGTATTGCTTCAACTAGGCAGACGTCAAGAATTTCAGCGGAAAGATTCTCCTGCAGTTTCTTTTCTGAGAAACTACATTTTGTCATGAACTGCTTGAGTTCTTTGGGGTTTCGGCGCAAAACAAACACGTGGGTTGCGAGTTTTTTTGGGACAACTGCCTGCGCAAAGTGCCCGTCAATGATGATGGTGCCGTTTGGGGATTCTTGGATTGTTTGGGTAAGTTTTTGCCGCATACGCTTCTCGTTTACGATGAGGCTTTTGCGTTCGGGGTCTTCTTCTAAAATTAGGTCATTGGTTTTTGCATACTCGGTGAGGTTTATGTATTGAGCGCCAAGTTTCTGGGCTAAATGTTTTGCCAGCGTGGTTTTTCCTGTGCAAGGCGTTCCAGAAAGTAAGATGACCCGTTTATCCATGTGTGGATATTGGCTACTGGAGTAATTATTGGTTTGGGCAAGTGTTTGAGTGTTGTGGATTGAACGGTTTTGTTTTTCTTGTGTTTTTAAAAAGGAGGAGTTATTGTTTGATAATCTTTAATATTTTGTTTAGCATAATTTTAGTTTATAATGAATTTTGTGTTTTTAGTCATTACTTGCAAGGGGTAGACCATAAAAGTTGGTAGACAAAAAATGGGAAAACAAGTTATAGATGAGCAAATTTTGTCTGACGAAGAGTCAGGTTTTAAAAAAGACAAACTAATGCTGGCTATTCAAGTGGAGATAGATAAAATCGTCACCAAAGAAGTCTGTGACGCCATCTATGACTCACCCATACCAAAAACAGAAAACGCCCGCAGGTTCAAAGACAAAACCTGCTTAAGCAGAAAAACCGCCATCATGAAAGTTATATCGGCATCTGTAAATGTGGAAAGATTATATTTCATAATACGCTCCTCAATCATGGGTGCCATAACAGGAGTGCTAACGTATGCTGTAATCAGCATTTTTGCAGTAACCAACTTTTTTACACTTGTTTTGCTGGGCATTTTGTTTTTTGTGGTTTCTCTTTTCCTTTCAAGATTTCTAGATAAACCCATAGTAGATTTATCATACAAAATAATTGCGTATCTAAAACGGCACAGACAAATCAGGCGTTTAGTGTTAAATAGGCTCTAACTTTATTTCAGGTGCCACTATCAACAATTTACAATAAGGTGTGCTCTTGGCAAACACGCTAAATGCTATAAAACACGTGAAATGTAGCCCGCGAATAACTACACGTTTTGTTTGCTTGGTTGAGTCTTTTTTCAAAATAAGTGATTATTTTACAATTAATGTGGTTTTTTAGGGAGTTTTTCTCATAAAGTATGGTTTTGTTGGTTAGGCACTGTTTTTGTTGTTGAACTGTAGTACAGGTTATTTATTGGGTGTTTAAGTGTGTTTTTTTGAGTGATTGTTCAAATCAGCATGGACTTTAACGGATATTTGAGTACTGAAACAGTGATTTATTATGTTATAGTATTTCTGGGGTATGCGCGAGGATTTAAATAATATATAGACTGTATAAAGATTCAAGATTCAGGAATCAAGTTAACAACCGGAGAGCGCAAAAATGGTAAACGCACAAAAAGAGGTTCAGACTAAACTTGCCAAAGGGCTGTTAGATCTCATTATCTTACAGTTTCTGAAATCGCAGCCGATGCATGGTTATGAAATAATCACTAAGATACGTAAAACCTTTGGCATTTATTTTGGTCCAAGCACAATATACCCCTTACTGACCAGTCTAGAAAAGAAAAAGTATATCGCAAGCGAATGGGACATGAGCAATGAACGCCCCAGGAAAGTTTATCATTTAACCAGTGACGGAAACACAATGCTTAACTTTACTGAAAACTCGCTAAACCTCATCTGCCAGAAAATCTCGCTTACTGCAGACATCGTTGCAACTGGTGATGCTGAGGTATCAGAAAACACAAAGAACAAAATCATGATTACTGCAATAACAAAATAAGCCAATATTTTTCCTTATCTTGGATCAACAATCATCAAAGTTAATGTTGACTTGATGTTTTCAACCCTTTTGATTTTTTTAAGAGTATGTTCCCGCATGTCTTCTAAGGATGCAGCGCTTATTTTCGCCACAATATCATAGACGCCAAATGAACGGTAAACTTCATCTACGCCATCCACCCGCATCAGGTCTTGACAGGCTAATTGGGATTCAGGGGATTCACAGTTTATAAAAACGAAAGCATTCAGGGGCATTTTTTTAAAATTAACACTTTTTTCTCCGCCAACTGTTATTACAGCTGAAGAAGGATTATCAATTAAACTTTCCATTCTAAAAACCTTCAGTTATGACTTCTTATCGCCGTTTTAAGTATTAAAGCTGCGTTACAACAGTGACACTACAACAAATCAATATTAAAGCGCCCAAGCTAAAAGAGATATGCAGCTTGGAAAAAGCTGGGGCTTGGCGAAGAGTGGCGGCTTTTTCGAGGCACAATAAAAGCAACCGCCAACGTTTGCATCACGTTTTTTCGCCGGGGAGAAAGGAAAGGAAGCCGATTGCTGGAGTTGTGCTTCGTTTGCCAAGCTTACAATAATTTTTTTAGCCAGTGGTCGTGCTCAATGTTATCAGCGAGAAGGTGTCGTATTTGTCGCCAATGACTTTTCTGCCCTCTAAATAGCCAAGCTCAATCATGAAGCCTAAACCAACAACTTTTCCGCCCAGCTGCTCAACGAGGTCAATGTTTGCTTTTGCGGTTCCTCCTGTTGCCAATAAATCGTCAATCAAAAGCACTTTTTGGTCTTTGCCAATGGCGTCCTCGTGGATTTCTATTGTGTCGCTTTCGTACTCTTTTTTGTAGGTTAAGTCTACGCATTTGTAGGGTAGTTTGCCTTTTTTGCGTATTGGAACAAAACCTACTCCAAGCGCGTATGCCAATGTCGCTCCGATGATAAATCCGCGTGCCTCATTGGATACGATTACGTCAATTGGCGTGTTCTTGTAGTGTTGTGCTATGGCTTCGATGCATTGGTGGAAGCATTCTTTGTTTTTTAGAATCGGCGTTATGTCCCAGAAAACTACGCCTTTAAACTCGGGGATTCGTCGGATTTGAGATTTTAAATCAATTTCGTTGTTTTGTTTGCTCATTTTGTTTTTCTCCTAAACGATTGCTCCTTTCAAGGCGTCTTTGCATCCACAGACGCGTTCGCTGGGTAGTCGCGCAATGGTTTCGGCAAGTATACGTTTAACGTTGTCAATGTTGGCTCTCATGGTAGTAGTGATGTCTTCAACGCATACATTGTGTTCTTTCCAGCAATCATAATCAGTAACGGTTGAAATGTTTGCATAGCAGATTTCGGCTTCCCGCGCCAAAACCACCTCAGGAACCATAGTCATACCTATAACATCAGCACCCCATAAACGGTACATTTTGGATTCTGCTTTTGTGGAGAATCTGGGACCTTCAATGCACACGTAGGTTCCTGTTTCATGCATGTTAATCTTTAAGTTTTTGGCAACGTCAATTAGGGTTTTACGCAGGTTGGGGCACATTGGTTCTGCAACGCTGATGTGGCAAACTTTGCCTTCTGCCACGGTGTAGAAGGATTGTTCCCGCCGTGTTGTGCGGTCGATAAATTGGTCTGTGAAAACAATTTCGCCAGGCTGGTATTCTTCCCGTAATGAACCAACTGTGGAAGGAGCCAAAATCCGTTTAACGCCAAGGCTCTTAAGCGCGTAAATGTTTGCGCGTACGTTAATGTCAGTTGGTCTGATTGTGTGTTTTTTGCCGTGTCTGGGTAGAAAAGCCACGGATTTTCCAGCTAACTCGCCGATGGTTATGGTGTCTGAGGGTTTGCCATAGGGGGTTTCAACGTTTACTTCTTTGATATTGGAAAATAGTTTAGGGTCATCTAACCCTGTTCCGCCGATAACTCCAATTTCTGCTTGCATACTACTAAGGGTTGAGTGTTTTGCTTATAAAAATAGCGACAACAGACCACATTGCTTGCCAAACAGAATCCCCTAACCCTATATGGGCTCAGAACAGTTTTCGGCTAGAAAAGCGCCATTAGTGACTTCCTTCTTAGGTCTCTCTCTATTGTTTGTGCATGGGTTGGCTAATAGGCTCCAAATAGAAACGCAACCACACCTACCCCTCTATCGTTTCTGCAATGAATAACTAATAGGAACCAAATAGGCAGCAAATAGGAATGTTGACTGTAAATCCGGGTAAAGCTTGGATAATGCTTAAAATGAAACACATTGTTGTGTTCGGTAACGTATTTATCAGTAAAGGTTATTGTTGATATGCGCGACATGTTTATCGGGGCAGAGGTCGCCGAGCCAGGTCAAAGGCGTAGGCTTCAGGAGCCTATCCCGCAGGGGTTCGTGGGTTCGAATCCCACCCTCTGCACCAAAGCAAGCATCCTCTGTTATCTGACGGGGTTTTATTTGCAAGTGAGCTGAGGCAGCGTTTAAATATGTCATTTAAATGAATAAAAATAAAACATTTCACAAAATAATTAATAATATCAAGCTTTTTTCCACAAATTTTAAATTATAATTCGGAAACAGGTTTCTTTATTAAAAGGGAAGGGAATAAAGGTGAAAAAAAACATAAATGATTCTCTCGTAAAAATATCAGAAGACCTAAAAAAGTTAGGTATCGATAATGAAATCGATTATGAGAAAGGTAAAGTTAAGATAATAATTTAGGGAATCTGACTTTTAACAGATGCCTGATTTCTACTAATTCTTGTAGCCAATAATAGGTTCATGATGAAGCCCTGAAAGAGCGTTTACTGATTACACCCAGAACATTACTGGCTCTGTTCGATATTTAAAAAAAAATCACCACCTATTCAACCTGCATATCAAAAAAAGATATAAGCAAACCAAAACTTTTGAGGTAAAACATTGAAGGCAGAAAATATGAGAGGAGTATTGCTTCATACAATAGCAGGCACTTCAAATTTAGATATAGTTGGCCCAGTTTTTAATTCTGAAGGTATATTCAAATTCATTCCAATCAAGTCCAATAGTACCCAGAAACCAAAAAGTAAACAATTTTTAGCACACAACACTAATGATAAAGCACTCCTTTCCAAGGCTATACCTGAACTCTCTAAAAGAAAAGCACACGCCCCCGAATGCGCACATTTCACTGATGTGCAACCCATAAATGATGACCCCCGTTTAGAAGCACCTAAAGAAAGAAGAGCAACTGAACGCTTGTTTTTCTTTTTCAACATAGCTTCTTGTGATTCAACAGATTGTGATTATAAAAAACCCAGTAAACCTGTTCAAAGAGACAAAAAAGTCAAGAGAGATACGGGTTTTTTCACAATAGATGAAGTTGCCAAGGTTTCTGTTTTCAAATCAGAACCCATGTTGACTTTAGCTTCACTTAGAAACAATAAAGAAGTTGTTAACTTGACAATGATTTATTGCCGTATGCTTCGTCATTGAATTTTTAAAAGCAGATTAAATGAAAAAAAGAAGTTTGTTTTAGATAGGGTTACTTGTCTATTTTTTTAAAGTGCTTCGTTTCTTGAATAATAGAACCGCTGCAAAGCAAGCGATTATTGCTGTTATAGTACCTAATTCATATTCGGGCAGGACAAACAGGTTTGGTCCGTTGCTTCCCGATCCTGTATTTGCGGAAGAGGCTTCGTAGTTGCTGTCACCTGCAAATTGTGCCTGAATGGTATATTCACCATTTTGGATGTATGCTGGCACTTCCCAGTTGTAGCTGAATGTGCCGTCACTTTGGGTGGTCACGGTTGCGATTGGAATGTATGTGGTTGTGTTTAGGTATGCAAGGCTGATTGTTTTGCCCGCTACGCCTACGCAACTGCTGGTTAGTTGCCCGCTGATTATGGTGTTGTTGGTTACTGTTCGGTCAACTGTGTTGGGGGTACAGGTTACGTTTAAGGCTGTTTCTGCGGGGCTACTTGATAAACCATAGTTTGCTGTTACTGTTACGTCGGAATCTGGAGTGGTAAGGGTTCCTGTGGCGGTGGTTAAGCCGTTTCCATTGGTCCAGCTTTGGAAAACATGTGTCACGCTGTCCCATCCTGTTATCGGTGTTGGTGCTTCAACGGAGTGGGTGCTTCCTATTGACCAAATCATAGTTGGCAGATTCCAAATGTTATATCCTGTTCCGTCAACGATTATAACGTCATTGTCATAGTTGCTTATGCCGCTGACGGCAAATTCTACATTAACTGATGTGATGCCATAGTTTGCTGTTACGGTGGTGTCTTCACTGGGAGTTGTAAACGTTCCTGAAACACCTGTTAATCCGTTGCCATTTGTCCAGCTTGAGAAACTGTTAACGACACTGTCCCAACCAGTGATTGGTGAAGCGGCAGTTATGTTGTGGACTGAATCAATTTCCCATATGAAATTGGTGTTGGCTACTTCCCAGTAGTCATAATCGGTATAATCAATTGTAAGCACTGTTTGTCCAGCATCCAAGTTTGTTATGCCTGAAGTTCTGAAATACACGTGAACCGTATTTTGGACATAGTTTGCGGTTACGGTTACGTCTGAATCGGGTACTGTTAATGTTCCTGACTCAGTCACTAAACCATTACCATTAGTCCAACTGCTAAATCGGTGTCCAATCCCATCCCAACCTGTTACAGGGGTTGCAACAGTAACTTGGTGGGTTGAACCTTTATCCCAGTTAAAGGTTGTTGGTATATCCCAATAGGTATAGGTGTTACCATCTATAGTGAAGACTAAATCATCATAATTGGTTAAGCCTGATACAGCAAAGGTTACTTTAGACTTGGGTGCTGCTTGGGCTTGAACGCTAAGCACTGAGAGAAACACTATTGCTACTAAGCAAATCGTAAACACTATTTTGACTATTTTTTTAGGGGCCATAGAGGATTAACTCTCCTTTCTCAATATACTTGATAGTTTTCTGATAAAAGGAAACTTCCAAGAGACTGAATATATCAAACATAGATATATAGTCCTCAATAAAAACAGATGTGGTTGCACGCTTGTAGTCACAAAGCTATTAGTGCTGCCAAAAGAGCGTTTGATTAGTAGACACCCACAAAAAAAGGGGAGCAAAATGCCCTCAGTACACGAAATTATAAAAACCATTCTCAACGAAGCAAAAGCCGCCCTAAAAGAATTCCTGCAAGAAACAGAAACCAACGCCAAACAGCAACTGAAAAAACTGTTAATCATCAGCATCATCTCATCAATTCTGCTTGCTGTTGCAATTTCCTTTCTTGGTTCTGCGTCCCTGTTTTTACTTGTCGGCTCATTAAAATACATGAAAATGTTTGTACCCGCGTGGTTAGCATGGATAATCATGGGCATAACCGCTATAATCATAGCCATAGTGCTTATAATCGTGCTTTATCTGATAATCCGAAAACAATTAAGCAGTCCCTCGGCAGACGACAAACAAGAAGGCAACCAGCAAGAAGCAGCAGACAAAACTGCGACAATTACCTCTAACACAGCACCTATCATTCAGGAACCAACCAGTAATTCTTGAGCAGCTACACCAATTTTAAAATAGAGCGTATGCTTCTCATACTGGACGGGGATAAGTTATGGCATTTGACGCTGAATCCAAAATTAAGCAGGATTTGCTTGAGGAAATTGGCAAACTTGAAGAAAGCTACAGTATACTGGGCAGGTTTATAGGCGGGGCAGATTTTGAAATAACCGAAATCACTTGGAACCTGCAGGCTTTCAAAGACTGCCTAAGCAGAGCAAGCGCGTATGTTTTGGCGCTTTACAATTTGAAGGGCAGGCGGGTTACGATTCCTTGGGAGCAGTTGTTTACCAGTTTGGATTATGCTTTAGCAACGGTTTCGGTAGCGGCGCCTGATAAGCAAAAAGCAGCCATTAAAACCATCCTTGACATGTCTAAAGACCAGATTTTCCAAGTTTTGTCATATTTTGAGACACTTAAAGACTCGTTAAAGTAGACGTAGCGTTTGCTTCATGTAAGAGCAAACAGTTTTTTCTTAAACCTGATTCAAAATAAGCGTTAATTTTATTTACTTAAACAAACAAAGTTTAATTGGCGACTTTTAATGGATAAATCAGATTTGCTTCACGCAGGAAACATAACTGTTTTTGTTTTTGCCCTTGTAATCAATGGTTTTGTAACAATCCCATTTCTCAACAACCGAACAATAGTTGAAGTCTCCGACCTGTACGCCAACCTACTAACACCCGCAGGATACGTTTTTTCAATATGGGGCATAATCTACAGTTTACTTCTTGTCTTTATCATTTACCAAGCCATACCCAGAAACAAAAATGCTGCTTTCCAAAAACAAATCGGCGGCTTATTCATCCTAACCAACCTCTTAAACATTGCCTGGTTAATTGCTTGGCAATACGATTATATTGCCCTATCAGTGGGCGTCATGATTGCACTGGTGGCAGTATTGGCTACGATTTATTTACGCCTACAAATTGGAAAATCACACGCCCCAATACTTGAAAAATTATGCGTTCATGTAACTTTCAGTGCTTACCTCGGCTGGATAACCATAGCAACAGTGGCTAACATTGCGGCTGCTGCAGTGTATTTTAATTTAAGCGGGTTTGGTTTAAGCTCAAGTGTTTGGGCGCTTATCGGATTGGTAATGATTTTGATTTCAACCATTGTGGTTATTGCTAGGCACAGAGATTTCGTTTTTAGTCTGGTGGTTATTTGGGCTATCGCGGGCATAGGAGTTAAGCAATTCGTTTATCCTGATGTTGTAACAGGCATTGTTGTATCCATCATAGTGATATTGCTTGCCTGGGCAGTCATGCTCACAGTTTTGTGGTTAAGAAGAAAGAAGACATAAATCTAAAATCTGACAAGAATAATTGAAGAAACATGGCTTATCTGCGGGAAGAAAAAGAAACCTACGAAATCGATTACCCAGTCGAGCAGGTTTGGACAAACATTCCAAAAGTAACCCGAAAACTACAGTGGCAAATCATAGAAATAGACAACCAAAACCACAAAGCCAAAGTAAAAACCAAAGGCGCATTTTTGTCTTATGGCTCAACTTTCCATATTGAAGCAAAAGCAGTAAATGAGAAAACCACCCGCATGAGCATCACCGCTGAAACCCCTGTAACCACAATTACTTCTGTTGCGGATTTTGGCAGAACTCGAGACCGCGTGGAACAGTTTATCGCTGAGCTTGCCTATCGAATGAATAAAAAATAATGTTGGGTTATTCGGCTATTTGTGAGCGTTTAAACACTATCCAAGCAATAGACATGAAAATGGCGATGTAAACAAAGGCAACGCCTATAGCCCGTCCCGCTATCAGCGACATTGATTCTGTATAGAGTAATCGTGGTGGTTCAGTGGTGTTAAATTGTAGCGGGTTTGAGAAATAGAAGCTTACATCAGTGTCAGGATAAAGCGCAAGTTTTGCCAAATTTATTCCGATGCTATCTGTTCCTGTAGAAACACTTGTTAAAGTATTGATGGTAACGTTGCCGGTTACGGTTATGTTTGCTCCACCAATAATGTCCCATGTTCCACTCGCACCTGTGCCTGGTATGTAGTTTAACACTCCTGGGCTATCGGAAAACACTGACACTACTGGCACGCCGATGGATAGCGCAACAAACAATCCGAAAGTAATCAGAACCGTAAGTAAAGTGTTCTTTGATAAGGCGCTGGCGGTAAGTACGATTGAGACCCAAATGAAAGTAGCGATGATATCTCCTATGAAATTTAAGGGAACAAGTTCAAGGTTGTTTTGGGGACCATAAACAAGGATACCACCGATAAGTGAGTACGCATAAAGCGTCAAATAAGTAATTAGAACAACAATGAACATGGCAAACAGTTTGCCCAAGAACACCATTGTTCTTGACACAGGCTTAGTTAGCAGGGGTACGATTGTTCCTTTTTCAAATTCACCTGAAATACTATTCATACCTGTTACGATGGCAAAAAGCACAAAGGTTATGCTTCCAGCGCTAAAAGTTATAGCAAAATATGGGTTTTGACCAATATCAAAGAAGGCAGGCAAAACAAAGTTCAGAGTAGCAAAAACAAACGCCAGTATTAGCACGCCAATGAATAGTTTCTTTCGTATGTTCCACAGGATTTCGTAGCGGACAATTGCCCAGAAACGTGTAAACCAGCTGGGTTTTGCAGTTTGGCTGTTTGTGGTTGTCATTGTTTCTTTTCTCCTTTGTGATTGGTGATTAATTGTATAAACGCATCCTCCAAACTGTGTCCTTTAGAAGCCATTGAAATGATTACGCCGCCAGCTTTTGTTACTTCCTGCGAGACTTCGGCGCGTACATCATCGCTGGTTTTTAGATTAATGCTTAAAAGATTACCGTTTACAGACAGGTCTTTAACAACTGCCAAATTCTTTACGGCTTCAACAATTGCTTCATCAAGCTTTGCCACTTCAATCTTAAGCGTAGATGGCCCAGAAATCATGCCTGAAACTGCTTCTACTGTGTCTGAAACCAAGGCTTCTCCACGGTTAATGATTGTGACGTGATCGCAGATTTGTTCAACCTCAAAAAGCAAATGGGACGAGAGAAAAACGGTCATGCCTTCCTTGGAGATTGCCTTAACTAACTCGCGGACCTCGACCATGCCTACAGGGTCAAGTCCAATGCTGGGTTCATCCAAAATCACCAGTTCAGGGTTGCCCAAAAGCGCCTGTGCAATGCCGATGCGTTGCTGCATGCCTTTGCTGTATTTGCCGATGAGGTCGTCTTCTCTGCCTTTTAAACCAACAAGGTCAATTAACTTAGGGATTTGTTGGGCGCGTTCCTGCTTTGTTAAACCGTACATTTGCCCATAAACATCAAGCATTTCTCTACCCTTAAGATGCTTAGGAAACCTAGGCAGCTCAGGCATGTAACCAATTTTTAAACGCAAATCCGCCTCATCAACATGCACCTCTTGCCCAAGCACTTTAGCTGAACCCGTAGTGGGCTTAAGCAGACCAACAAGGATTTTGATGGTGGTGCTTTTTCCAGCACCGTTTGGACCCAGAAAGCCGTGAATTGAGTTTTTTTGAACTTTAAGGTTCAGCTTGTTTACGGCTGTTAGAGAACCATACTGTTTTGTTAGGTTAAGGGTTTCAATGGCTAAATCCATAGGCGCACGCTCCTAATCGTGTATGTCACATTTTTAATATAAGCTTTAACTGAAAACACGCCGCCCCCAAATAGAGCGAACCCGTTTTTTGGCACCTGGACGTTTTGGGTGTGAAACCAGCCATTATGGACTACTCCTCTTAGGGTTTCACTGATAGACCCTCTATAGTTTCTGCATAGAGTTTCTATTAGGCTCCAAATAGGAATGCAGGGTTTTTTGTTGGGGAAGCGAGTTTGTTTTCAGCTAAGTTTAATATTGTATATTGTCAAGTGTACAAGTGAAATTTAGGTGCAATGCCATGAGTACAGCTTTAAGTGTTAACAAAATGGCTTGGGAAAAAGCCCAAAAACTCATCAGCAACCCAGAATTATACCAAGTAACAATCACAAAATCCCCCGCGGGAGCCACCATTATTGATGCAGGCGTAAAAACCCAAGGTGGATTTTCAGCAGGCAAAATCCTAACCGAACTCTGCATGGGATGCGCCGCCAAAGCCCAAATCGGCTTCAAAAACTACGGCGACATAACCTTCCCCTCAGTCACTATAACCAGCGACCACCCAGCAATCGCCATGCTCGGAAGCCAATTCGCAGGCTGGCGCATTAAAGAGGAAGAAAACATCGCCATTGGTTCAGGACCTGCACGTGCAATCGCGCTTAAACCCAAAGACATTTACGCGGAACTTGGCTACAAAGACGAAAGCGACAAAGCCGTACTCACACTGGAAAGCAACCAGCTACCAACCGACATGCTAATTGAAAAAGTCACCAAAGCCTGCAACATCACAGCCGAAAACCTAATCATCGTAGTTGCCCCAACCGCCAGCATCGCAGGCCTCACACAGGTCACTGGCAGAATCGTTGAAGTCGGCATCCACAAACTCCGAACATTGGGCTTAGACCCCAAAGTTATCCGTTACGCATGCGGCTACGCGCCAATCCCACCACTGGGAACCGACTTTGAAGTCGCAATGGCACGAACCAACGACGTAATTCTCTACGGCGGAACCGTCTACCTAACCGTGGACTATGATGATGAGGCTAAACTGCAAGAAATCATCCAGAAAGCTCCCTCAGAAACCAGCAAAGACTACGGCAAGCCGTTCTTGCAGATTTTCCGCGAAGCCGACAAGGACTTCTACAAAATCGACCACGGACTATTCGCGCCTGCACGATTAATGATTAACAACGCCAAAACAGGGCGTACTTTCAAAGCAGGCGAAATCAACCCCGCCGTTTTAGCCCAAGCCTTAGGCTTCTAAACAAAAATTGCTGCAGAAATGCAGCCTTTATCTTTTATTTTTTAAAAATTAGCTAAATTTTGCTAAAATAATGGTTGTTGTTGGGTAGGCAAAAAGCGCCTAAACCCACTACTGTTTAAGCTGTTTCTTGACGGCTTCTTCTGCGGCTTGCACTGCATCGGCGAGTTTTTCGGGTTTAGTTCCGCCACCCTGCGCAAAATTGGGTCGTCCACCGCCTCCGCCACCAAAAACTGGGGCAACATCTTTGACGATGGTTCCTGCGTTGATGCCTTTTGCTGTTGCATCGTCGCCTGCCATGATAAGAAGTCGTGCGGTTTTGCCGTCTGACCCGTAGAACATTGTTACTGCGGTGGGGTTTTGTTTGATGATTTCGCTTGCGGTTTGTATCATGCGGTTGGTGTCGATTACTTCTTTGAAGTCCCGTTTAACCAGTGAAACACCGCCCAAATCAACAGGTGCTTCTGCTGTTTGGGATTCGCCAAGATTTTTGGATTCTTTTTCGGCGAGTTCTTTGATGAGGTTGCGTTTTTCAATGCTGGCGTCTTTGAGTTCCTTAATCAGCTTCTCCGCGGTCTTATCCAGCTTATCAACTGGCGCATTAAGCGTAGCGGATACGTTCCAGAGGATACTTTCTTGACGCTGAACCGCCTTCAACGCTTCCAACCCAACAGCGTAACCTAAACGTTCCACACCATCCTGAATGCGCTCGTTATAGACGATTTTAAGCAAGCCAACTTCGCCAGTGTTTTTGAGGTGTGTCCCTGCGCAGGCTTCCACGTCCCAATCGCCCGTTTTGACAACACGGATGTCTTTGCCTGGTACTGCGCCGCCTTGGTAGAGTCGGAATCCGTAGAGGGCTTCAGCTTCGTTTCGGGTGTACCATTTGATGGTAACAGGCATGTTTGCCATTATAGCTTGGTTTGCAAGCGTTTCAATTTTGTGAACTTCCTCTTGAGTTAACCGCTTGAAATGAGTAATGTCAAGGCGTGTGGTTTCAAGACCCTTCTGGGTTCCAGATTGCCAAACATGCTCGCCCAAAACCCGCCTTGCCGCACCGTTAACCACGTGAGTGACAGTGTGTGCACGCATCAGAGCATATCGGCGTTCCCAATCCAAAATGCCTTTAACGGTTGCGCCTTCAGGGAAGTCGGGTTTTGTGTTAAGCGTGTGGATTATGACTTTGCCGATTTTCTGCACATCCACAACATCAAAGCAGGCGTCGTTGAAGATGAGTTTGCCGTGGTCTGCTGGTTGCCCTCCGCCTTCGGGATAGAAGCAGGTGCTTTCTAAAACCACGTTGTTGTCGATGATTTTGATTACTTTGGAGGTGAACTCTTTTTGGTATGAGTCGGTGTAGTAGAGTTGCTCAGTTGGCGGAAGCTCGGCGACTTGGGTTTTTAGGGTTTCTTCGGTTTTGGCTTCTTCTTTTTCCATGGGTTTTTGCGCGTTCATGTGACGCTGAGCAATCAAGGCGTAAAAGTTCTCTGGCACGTCAACTTGGATGCCTTCGTTTTCGCCAAACTGTTTAACAATTTCAGGGGGCAACCCATGAGAATCATACAGTTCCGAAAGCGTAGCTGCGGGCAGAACGGTTTCTTTTTTGCCTTTAAGGTCGGCGGCTATGCGTTTAACCATGCCTTCCCCGCGTTTGAGGGTGTCTTGGAATTTTTCTTCCTCAGACTTGAGCATCTCCACAATTTCACCCTGCATCTCTTTAATGTGAGGGAAATCTTTTGCCCAATGATTAGCCTGTAAATCCACGATGTCGTAGATGCGGGCTGGGTCAATGTTGAGGCTTTTGGCTAATCGGTAAACTCTGCGGAAGAGAAGTCTTGCGAGGTAGCCTTCTTGAATGTTGGAGGGTACAACGCCTTCGGATAGCATAAAGCAGAGGGTTTTGGTGTGGTCGGTTATTGCCCACGCGTTTTCGATGGGAATGAGCTTTTCTTCCAATGTTGCAAGGTCGATACCTGTTAGTTGGGAGACGCGTTTGCGCAGTACCATGCGGTTTGCGTTTTTGTCCACGTTCACCAAGCCCGAGTACTTGGCAACCTGCGTTAAGAGACTGTTATCGATGTTTGTGACGCCTGTTAATTCGTAGACTTTATCGAGCATGCTGCCATAGTTGGCTTGGAAACTGCTCGGTACACCTTGACTTATCCATGCAAACCTGTCAATTCCGTAACCTGTATCCACGGTGCGTATGGGTAACTGGATGAAGTCGTCACCAACCACCTTGTACTGCATAAACACAAGCGTACCAACTTCCAATCCACGCACGATGCATTCCACGTCTGGTCCTGCGTTGCCGCCTCCAATCCAGACGCCTTCCTTGTAGATGATTTCCTCACTCTTTATGCCCAACGCTTCAGTTGCGAAGCGGTGATGGAAACGCACTGTGTCGTCTTTCCAGTAAACTTCCTTGTCGGGATAGTTGAAGGCATGTGCGCCACCCATTTCGAAGATGGTTGTGTGCCTGCCAAAGGTTGGTCCCGTGTTGGGGATATCGGTTAATCGGATGCTGGGCTGAGAAATCACCAACGGGTTTGCTGGCGGCGGCGAGATGCCCTCTGTTACGTAGGGTTGAAAATCGATTATGCTAGCATGCGTGAGGTAAATGTCACTTCTCCAGCGGGCAACAACTGGGTAAGGTTTGACGCGGGTGTGCCCGTTTTTCTCAAAAAACGATAGAAATGCTTCGCGCATCTCGGATAGGGTGAAGCTTTTTTTGGTTGCGGGGTCACCTATGAATGTGTAGCATCCGCATTCGTCACTGCTGGATTCGCCGCATGTTTCTTGACTGGCGTTTTGTGTCCAGTAGTATTCGCCGCATTTAGGACAGAGTTTACGTACAAAACCTTCCTGTTTAAAGAAGGGAAGGGCGTAGTCTTTTTCTGTGAACTGTTTCTCAGCCATCGTTAAACCTTCAAGAGACTATAACTGTTGAATGAGGGTTTACTAACAACACAGATTTAAAGCATTTCAAACACTTCGCACAAAATGCCAGCCCTCAATCAGCCCATTCCCGCCCCTGCAGGCTTTTTCTTGCCCATAACGCCGCAAAGGCTTAGTCAAATGACGCTGCGACCGCGTTGAAGTCACATACAACCCCACCGTTAACTCTCTGGACTCTGTAGTCTGGGTTTTTTGTAGTTGGGGATATTTTTGTTTGCATTGCTCACATCGATAGCCCTGGTTTTTGCCCATAGATTTTAAGCGCTTATTGCAGACGGGACACATTGGGTTTTCAGTTGCGCTTTTTTGGGTTAGGCTTTTCACGTTTATTTTTTCAAGATTAATTGTTAAGCGGCTACTTTTGGCGACTTTCCGAACCGCACCTGATACCTCAACCACGTCACCAATCAGGAGTTGTCGCGCAATTTTGCGCAAATCACCTGTGGGCTCATAGGCGGCGCAGTCTACTTCGCCTGTTTGGTCTTTGATGCTGAAGATTACGTGGCGCACAGGAATAATTTTTGGGTTTTGTGAAACCGTGCCTTGGATGGTGATGGAGCTATAGGGTTTTAGTGCGGCTATTGATTCTGAGTGGGTTAGGTGCATGTCTGTGCCTTGGTTTGAGCGGAATATCATCCAGCGCTCCACAGGCTCCAGCGGTTTGACTAGTTCAAAGGCTTTTTTGACCACGGTTGCGGTTTCGCCTCGGATTCCAAACAGTATCGGGTCTGGACCACGGGGGGTAATGATTACTCGGTTTTTTTCGGCGTCAACATTATTGAAGGTGTAGGGGGCAAGTTGCTTATCCATCTCAAAAATTGAATCGGTGTTCACTTTTCGTGGGGTGCCGCAGTTTTCTGGGGTGCGGTACGCAATGAGCTCGTAGGTGTGGTCGCAGTCAAGTGTTTCCCCAATTGCAGCCAACGAACCAATAATGCCTCTGCAAGTGTTGTAGCCCAATGCTTCGGCATGATGCTTTTTTATCAAGGCTAATGCTTCACGCAGGGTTACAATGGTCTTTTCGGTTCGCTTCGAAAACTCTTTCAGGTCAGCGGGGACTTCGAGTCCTTCGAAGAAGACGATTCCGGGGTCTGTACCCTTATTTTTAACGTTTGCATGCTGCTCCCAAAGGTCTACAGCTACCTGCTTAATTTCCTGCTTGAACTCTGAGAGATACTTGATTCTTAGGCATAATGCGCCATTGCCACGGGTTTTCCATGGCACGTTGGGATTGAGTCGAATCAGAAGAGGGTAATCAAGAAACTGCACACCAAGCGGGTCAAGTTGTTCGGCGAGTTGAGCGGCAAGGTACGTGGTGCATCCGCCTTTTACTGAGTCGGTGTCATCAAACCCTATGTGCATTACCTCTTGTTTGACTGCCAGTTGCTGTCCCTCAAATGGGGAGAGTTAAGGCTGGCGCCGTAAAAAAGCATTTGCAAAGTAGGGTTACGCTATAATCATGTCGGGGTCAACAAAAACTTGGGTTTTTAGTGCAGGAGGTTTTTCTTCATCAACAATCATGGTTAGCTTGGAGTTTATTTTTGCAATTTTGGCTATTTGCCTGTTGATTATGTTTTTTAGGGCGTCAATGGTTTCAGCATTAACGTTGACGATTATGTCATAGATGCCCCATAAATTGTAAACTTCCCGTATACCTTCGATACTGCGCAGGTCTTTTAGAACTTGGTGTTCCGCTCCAATTTCTGTGTTTAATAAAACATATGCTGTGGGCATGTTTTTACTCTCCTGCAGTCTCTTTAGACTGTTATAGTTTTTACTGTGGGTTAGAAAATTTAAGAATATGTGACTGCACCGCGCTAGCAACATGAGCCATAACTTGCTTGTGGGGTTATTTTGTGGAGGTTTTCCCTGTGATAACATATTTTTTGGTAAAAACAAACGTTTAATAAATCAAAAGAAATGCTTCACAAACGCCTAATATTTTTAAGCAATGTCTGATAAAAAAACTAAAACCAATGGAGCAACCCCTTACACTTGTTAAATGCAAAAACAATGTTGCATATTTTGGCTAATTCAATGGAGATTGCCACATTTTTATCAAGCAATATTTATAGGGAAAGTTCTCCAATGAAATTCTCTATTACAGATTTCCAAGCATAGTTTTGGGTTCCACAATTAGGGAAATTTGGGAGCAAAAGAATATGCCGTTAAAAACTTTAAAAAAAGATTCGGCAGACACACAAACATTAGAGTGGGTTTTGCAAGTTAAGCATTACAAGCTGACTTTGGACAAGAAACGTTGCAAAGGATGCGAAATCTGCAGTTTAGCCTGCCCAAAAGAAGCAATCAAAATCCAAAAACAACCCAAAACAGCCGAGGGCAAAGCACAAAAAGCCCACGTAGACTTTGACTTAGCCAAATGTACATTCTGCGGCATCTGCGACGCCACATGCCCATACGGTGCAGTTAGAGTAACCGTAAATGACGCACATGACCTATCGGTCCTCAACAGGGAAAGCTACCCACAACTAATCCGAGACATAACCGTAAACAGCAAACCCTGCCCAAAAGAATGCCAAGCATGCCAAACTGCATGTCCACTGGATTTGATAACGGTTACAAAAACAGATTTTTCAGGTAACCCCGTCACTGACGTAAATACGCTCTCACCGAGCGCCCGCAAAAGAGTTGACGTAAATGTTCAAATACAGAAGGAATATTGCCCAACCTGCAAAGTCTGTGAAGTCAACTGCCCAGTTAACACAATAAAAGTCAACAAAACCTTCGAGGGAACAATCAAGATAAACCGTCCGAAATGCCCCGAAGGCTGCACAAACTGCCTAGACGTTTGCCCCATACCAGGTGCACTATATTTGGGCGAAGATAAAAAAGTCCATGTTAATCAAACATTCTGCACGTATTGTGGTGCCTGCAAAAATGTTTGCCCCGTCGAGGAAGCGTTATGTCTTAATCGGACACGGATTCATCACACGCCCGTTCACTCAGGCACATGGAACAAAGCATTGCAACGTTTAACGTCAAACTTGTGCGCAGCCAAAGAGTTAACCGCTCAAGCCGACGAGAAACGTCGTGAAGCATTAATTAAAAGAATACATGCCAGTTCAAGGTGGTAAAGTAATGAGTATATCACAAAACCAAAATCAACCCCAAACTCCAAAGCCAGAACCCCTGCGTGTTGGAGTTTTCGTTTGCCACTGCGGCTTAAACATTGCAGGAACCGTAGATGTACATGCAGTTGCAGAATACGCAAAAACCCTGCCCGATGTTGTCTACGTCAAAGAAAACCGTTACACCTGCGCTGACCCAGGACAAGAAGAAATCCGCAAAGCAATCCGCGAACAAAAACTAAACCGCGTAGTAGTAGCCGCTTGCAGCCCCAGAATGCACGAACCCACATTCCGCCGAACCGTCGCGGAAGCAGGTCTAAACAGTTTCCTCTACGAAATGGCAAACATCCGCGAATTCAGTTCATGGTGCCACCAAAATCAGCCCGAAGCCGCAACAGAACGCGCTAAAGATGCTATTCGCATGGCAGTAGCCAAAGTTCGCCTAATGCGGCCATTACAAACCATTGAGGTGCCTGTAACCAACAAGGCACTAATTATCGGCGGAGGAATCGCAGGCATTAACGCGGCGTTAGACCTTGCAGAGATGGGTTATCAGGTTTACATGCTCGAAAATGGTCAGAGCATTGGCGGTCACATGGCAGCATTGGACAAGACGTTCCCCACGTTGGACTGTAGCATCTGCATTGAGGGTCCAAAAATGGTGGATTGCGCACGGCACCCGAACATCAAAATTTTCGCTTACAGCGACCTTGTCAAGGTTGAAGGCTATATCGGCAATTTTAAGGTTAAAATCCGCAAACGCCCCCGCTATGTGCTTCCGGAGCGTTGCACGGGCTGTGGGGAATGCAAAGACGTTTGCCCCATCGAGTACCCCAACGAGTGGGATATGAATCTTGGAACCCGCAAAGCCATCAGCGTACCCCTCGACCAAGCCGTGCCCCTGATTTATGCCATTAACCGCGATTACTGTATAGAATGCTTCAAATGCACCGAGAAATGCGGTGACCGAAAAGCCATCGATTTTGACCAGCAAGAAGAAATCGTTGACATAGAAGTCGGCGCAATCATCGTATCCACAGGCTTTGACGTTTACTTACCCTACGACATGCCTCTGCTCGGTTACGGGAAATACCCCAACGTGATAACCAGCATGGAGTTTGAACGCCTCATTTTAGCAGCTGGACCCACAGGCGGCAAAGTCATCCGTCAATCAGACGGCAAAAAACCACGCACCATCGCCTTTATCCAATGCGTGGGCAGCCGCGATAAACAACATTACCCCTACTGTAGCAACTACTGCTGCATGTACACACTCAAACATGTGGTTCAGCTTAAGGAGAAGTACAAAGAAGACGTGGAAGTCTACGTTTTCTACATGGACATCCGCAGCCCCGGTAAAGGCTATGAAGAATTCTACGACCGCGCACGAGAACGTGGAGTGAACTTTCTCCGCGGCAGAGTCAGCCGAATCGACGAAGACCCAGAAACTCACAATCTATTGGTGCACTCAGAGGATTCAAACATTGGTGCCCCAATCGAAATTGAAGCTGACATGGTCGTGCTCGCAACCGCAAGCATCCCAAAGAAAGGCTCAGACGAAATCGCCCGCATCCTAAACATATCACGCAGCGCAGACGGATTCTTCATGGAAGCACATCCCAAACTAAAACCCATGGATGCACCAACAGACGGAATTTTCTATGCAGGAGCCTGCCAAGGCCTAAAAGACATTCCCTACAGCGTTGCTCAAGGTTCAGGCGCGGCGTCACGGGTTGCAACGGTTATTTCTAAGCCTAAATGGAAAATCGAGCCCATCATTTCAGTAGTTGACGAAGCAAAATGTACACAATGCGGAATCTGCGTAAGCAAGTGCCCCTACGGTGCCATCCGCCAAGAAAAAGGCAAACCCGCCACCATAATCACCGCCAGCTGCCACGGCTGCGGAACATGCGTTGCCGAATGCCCCCACCACGCCATCACGCAGATGCACTTCACCGACGCCCAAATCATGGCACAAATCCGCGCAGCGCTTGAAAACAAGCCTGAAGAAAAAATCCTTGCAGTCCTCTGCAACTGGTGCAGCTACGCAGGCGCTGACCTTGCAGGAATTAGCCGTTTTGAGTACCCCGCAAGTGTACGTCCAATTCGTGTAATGTGTAGTGGACGGGTAGCCCGCGAATTTGTGTTGGAAGCTTTCCGGTTGGGTGCTGGAACGGTTATGATTGGTGCATGCCATTTGCCCTATGACTGCCACTACATCAACGGCAACTACAAAATGAAAGACCGCACCGACGCACTAAAAGCAATGCTAAGCAAGCTGGGTTTGAGTCCACAGCGTTTTCGTGTTGAGTACGTTTCTGCTGCTGAAGGCATTCACTATGCAGAAGTCATCAAAGAAATTGATTCTGACATGAAAGCATTGGGTAAAGAAAAGATACAGGCTGAAAACGAGAAACTCAAGCCGATTCTTGAGAACATGCTCAAACGCAAGTAACCCCCTTTTCCTTTTTTATTGCAGCTGCTTTTTTGTTGGAGCGGTGAAGCCAGCCCTCTCTATTGTTTCTGCATATGTTGGCTAATAGGAGCCTAATAGAAACGCAGCCACCCTACCCCTCTATAGTTTCTGCAATGAATAACTAATAGGAACCAAATAGGCTCCAAATATGTCCAAAAGCACAAATATCCCTTAATAGGGCAACTTACTAAAATAGGAGTGTGAACGTATGCCACAAATACAGTGCCCAAAATGCAAATCAACCATGCTGGAAAAAGGCAAAAATCAAGAATGGCGCTGCCAAAAATGCGGCGAAATCTTTTACTTCGTAACGCCACAATGCGGTGACCAAACCAACCAAGAAAGATACAACCTTTAGAACCCTATTTTGGTTTTAGTATAACGGTTGCATAGTTTTCTTTAGCAAAATACTTGCCCGCAGTCTCCAAAAGCATCTCTGGGGTTAGTGCTTTTATTTTTTGCAGGTATTCCCGCAAGGAAGTTTCTGTTCCAAAGTAGATTTCCATATCCGCCAATATTCGAGGCAAACCGCCGGGGCTGTCCATGGCTCTGTAGATGTCACCTAAAACTATGTTTTTGCTTTTTGTAAGTTCCGCTTCGTCTACGGGGGTTTGGGTTAGCTTTTCAAGTTCGTTTTGCACTATGGTGATTGTTTGGTTTATTGTGTCAGGTTCTACGGCGCAGTTTATGTTAAAAAATCCGTAGTCTAGGCCTTGCGTGTTTGTTGATGCAAAATCATAAGTTAAAGCTCTTTTTTCACGCAGTTCCCTAAAAAGTCTAGAGCTCTCACCCATGCCCAAAACTGAATTTAAAAGGTCCAGCCGCGGCGAATCTTCATGCGCTACAGGTGTAGTCTTAAAACCTAATCCCACATACGCTTGGGTTATACCTGACTTCTCAACAAGCAATTCCTTGGTTATATTGCCTGTGTCGCAGGGTTTTTTGCTTCTTCTTAAAACCGCATCACCATCATGGTGGGTAAAGGCTTCTGTTACCGTGTTTACATCGCTTTCTGAAAAGCATCCAGTTAAAATAAGAATCATATTTTTGGGCACGTATTTTTGGTTGTGAGCTTGCTGCATGTCGTTTAGGGTAATTTGTTTGATGGTTTTTCTTAGTCCAAGAATTGGAAATCTTACAGGATGCTGCTTGAAGATGTTTTTAGTCAAGGTTTCGCTGAGTACCTCCCCAGGCAAATCTGACACTTCCGCAAGCTCATTTAAAATCACCCTCCGCTCTAACTCAAGCTTCTCCCCATCAAAACTGTCGTTAAAAAGCAATCCTGAAAGCACCTGTGAAGCCTCCGCAATTTTTTGCGGAAACACACTGACAGCAGTAAACGTGGCTTCTTCGGAGGTTTCAAAAGTAGAAGAGCCACCCAACGCTTCAACCTGATTATGCAGGTCTATTCGTTTATGTGAACCACCCACGAGCATGTGCTCAAGAAAATGTGCCAGCCCAGCCTTTTCGGGTAAGTCGTCATTTGAGCCGTACTCGATTGCGACAGAAATCTGTGTGGTTAATCCAGTGGGGTTGGGGTGTAGCAGTAATCGTATACCGTTAGGGAGTACCCGTCTTTCCCATGTTAAACTGCCGTTCATAACCCTGACAAGAACTGATGTGTCTAAAAAACCTATGTAACAGTCATACAATTAATAATGGAGTGTTTAACGGCAAACAAGATATACCTGTTCGGTTAAGTGTTACTGATACGCTGTGGCGCTGTTTAGTATTATAACTGATGTATTAATTGTGTTAGCAACAGCTCTTCTGCTTGGAGAACTATTTGAACGCTTCCGTCTTCCTTCAGTTGTCGGCGAACTCTTAGCAGGCATAATCATCGGCCCCGCTCTGCTTGGCTTAGTCGTTGCAGGCGACCCATTCCGCGCAATTTCTTTCATCGCATTATTCTTCATCATTTTCCACATAGGCTTTGAAATGCGCACCCACATGATAAAAGGCAGACTCAGACTTGCAACCCTATTCTCCATCACCAGTTTTCTAATACCTCTGTTTCTGCTGGCGATTGTAGGCATGGTTTTCTTCCCATTTGGTACAACAGAAATTTTTGTCCTTGCATTAGCCATCGCAGTGCCCTCACTGTCTATTGTTAGTGTGCTTATTTGGCAATACAACCTGATTAAAACTGCAACTGGACAAATAATTCTTGCATCCGTTACCATATCAGATGTTTTAGCATTCATTTTCCTAGCAGGAATCATACGACCACTAGAAAACACCTTAACGCTTTATCTTGAAACGTTCATTTTCATTGGCGCTCTTGCCCTGTTAGATGTTTTTTTTAACTGGAAGCCCGAGGTTTTACAGTCACATTTGGTCCGTATAAACAGCTTTTTTAAGCGTCAAGATTTCGCGTTTGGATTGCTGATTGTATCTGGGCTTTTGGTTTCAGCTATCTTTCAGAACATAGGATTGAGCTTTATTTTAGGTGCTTTCTTTGCAGGGTTAATTGTTCACGACGGATTACTTGGACAAAAAACCTGCGACAAAATTTCCCAAACCCTCTCAACCATGAACAACATCTTCTTTATTCCGCTCTTTTTTGGCTTTGCAGGATTAGAAGTTATGCTGGCGGGGATAGATTACTTGTTTTATGTTGGTTTGGCAGTAATCATCACGGTAGCTTTGGGTGTAGGGATTTCATTGACTTATCTTGTGTCAAAAAAAATTATACATTCACAGCTTAATGTTGTTCCTAAACAGTTAGCGGGCATCATGGGGGGCAGGGGCGCAATCGGCATCGTAATTGCAACCGTAGCCTTAAGCGAAGGCATCCTAAGCGAAACAGGCTTTTCACTGGTTATTATTGCAACTGTGATTATGTCCGTGATTATTCCTTTTGTTGCAGGAAGAAAAACCGCTGAAGAACCCAAATGCGTTCTTTAATATAGCTACACCAATAGGTAACTCATTTAACTATTGGGAAAAAACAGAAATTCTTGCTCTGTATAAAACAAGCAGTGAAGGGTAGCTGTTTGAATGATTCATCAAAGCCGCATTATGGATATTATGGTATGGGTTTTTTCGCTTTTTTCATTATAATACTGGCTATTGTTGGCGTGATTTTTGCGTTTTGGGTGTGGTTGCCTCTTGGTGTTTTGTTAGTTGCGCTTGGATGGGCATTGACAATCAATTACGGCATTTCACTTTTGATTTTAAACCAGAAAAAACCCCTAAATCCTCAGCCAATTTTGAACTTAAAGGGTGCTGAGAAGGTTTTGGATGTGGGTTGCGGACTTGGGAAAATGACGATAGGCATAGCCAAAAATCTTAAAACGGGAAAAGTTGTCGGCTTAGATGTTTGGAGCCAAGCAGAAATCCCTGGCAACAGCGCTCAAAAAGCTCATGAAAACGCCCAAATTGAAGGTGTGACTGACCGTGTGGAGTTCAAGACGGGAAATGTTCTTTCAGTGCCTTTTCCTGACAACTCTTTTGATGTTGTAACCAGCGCAAGTGTAATTAACAACTTACACAATGACCACGACAAACTTAGGGCATTAACAGAAATTCGCAGGGTTTTGCATCCTCAAGGAAAATTCCTTATGCTTGAGCCTTTAAGAGATTTTAACGGAACCTTAATGTTTACGCCGCTTTTTATTTTCATGGCATCTCCAAAAGAGAAATGGCTCAAACTTCTCAAGGAAGCACAGTTTGAAAAAATCACTCACACAACCTTCAACCACATGGGCACATTCCTTTGCAAAAAACAAGACAAAAACTAGCTTTTTTTGCGTTTATAGTCCTTATAGGTCTATTAACTGCATCATTAATTACTGCGACAAAACAAAAAAGGAATCACCACTAATTTGCTCAAGGCTTTCACTTGGACGCTTGCTATGCACGCGTAAATCCCTTCCTTTGCATCTCTGAAGAGAAACAAACTTGACGTTGAATCGGTGGCGTGGACAAGCGTTGTGAAAGCTAAACTATGCCAGTTTTTTGTATATCAGTGTTAGTAAGAAGAACAGTACCAGAACAAAAACAATCAAGCCCGCTGTTACAATATCAAAAACTGCTGAGAAAATAATTCCCAAAACCGTGCTTGCAACACTAAAACCTACAGCGGCAAGAAGAGTTTTCTTAAACGAAAGATTCAGCTTTAATGCGGCAAGCCCTGGGAGCACAAGCAGTGCCACAACAAGGATGGTTCCGATGATTTTTATGGAGAGCACGATGGTTATGGCGACTAGTAGGTCAAATGCTATGGATAATGGGCGGGTGGGTATGCCAATTATTCTTGAGTCCTCCTCGTCGAAAACCATGGATAATAGTTCTCTGCGTAAGAAAGTAACAAATAACAAAACTGATAAGCCCAACCCAGAAACCAAGGCTAAATCAACACGGTCAATAGTTAAAATGGAACCAAATAGGTAAGTGAATAATTCAATGTTAAATCCTCCAGCCAAACTAATAACGATTAAGCCAGTAGAGAAACCTATCGCCAGCATAACAGCTATGGCAGAGTCTGATGCCGCAATTTTTTTGCGTCGCATATACGAGATGCCCAATACTGCAAGCACTGAAACAACCAACGCTGCCACGAGGGGGTTAATGCCTAAGAAAAGCCCCAAGGCTATGCCACCAAATGCCGTGTGGGAAAGACCATCGCCTATCATAGCTTCTTTTTTAAGCACTAAAAAGAGCCCGATTACTGCGCAAGCAATTCCCGCGAGGATTCCGCCTATTATGGCGTATTGGAAGAATTGGTAACCAAATAAATCGAAAATGTTGATGGCGCTCATTTCTGGAAAACTCCGTGGCAGGTGTGTTTGTGGAATACGAAGTGGAAGTGTTCCCCGTAAGCCCGCTTAAGGAGTGTGTTGGGGTCTAATTCTTCTGTTATTTGGGCAACCTCTACTTTCTTGTTGATACAGAGCACTTTGGACATGCGACAGAAAACAGAGGCTAAATCATGTGTTACAATCAAAATAGTGGTTTGCCGTTCCGTGTTTAAGTCGCTGAGTTTTTTAAAGAAACGTTCTTGAGCAGACGAATCCACACCCACTATGGGTTCATCTAAAAAAATCAGTTCAGGCTTACGCGCCAACGCCTTAGCCACGAACACCCGCTGCTTTTGTCCACCTGACAACTGCCCAATCCGCCGCTCCGCAACATCTTTTAAGCCCATAAAATCAATGCTTTCATCGACCGCTGCCCAGTCTTCCTTTTTGAAGCGTCGTCCAATATTGCCTTTTCTTATGCAACCCAATGAAACAAGCTCTCTTACAGTGAGAGGAAACTGGTTTTCAAAGTTGGTGGCATGCTGTGAAATATACGCGATTTTTTGCCAAGAAGAAAACTTTGATAACTCGGTGCCGAATAGACGAATTGAACCCTTATTGATGGGTATAAAATTTAGGATAGCGTTTAAAAGTGTGGTTTTTCCGCCACCGTTTGGTCCAACTACACCTACATAATCACCCTTTTTAATCGAAAATGTTGCATCCTCGATTACAGTTGCCCCGTCACGGTTTACATTAAGATTGCTTACTTCTAAAATAGGGGAATATTGTGGCATAGTTACCTTTCCGCTCTTACCCTGTTAGCATTGCACTTAATTAACTAAGCGCCATTAAGTTGCCCCTAAACCGGTCTGTAAATTGACAAGATTTGCCTGCATTTGTTCTAGGTAGTTTAAGTTGTCAACAGGACCAAGCATTAGATACATTTTTAGCATTGTAACGTCTTCGCCAGTTTGTGCTTGAACTTCAGATTGGATTGTTTGAACATACTCACTTGAATAAACTGGGTCGAAGTAAATGACGTAAGTTTGATGTTCTTCCATTTGTTGAACGATGCTTGCTATAGTTACTGCGCTGGGTTGTTCGTCAGCAGATATTCCAATTACGCCGGTTTGAGTGAAATCATATCTTGAAGCGACGTATCCGAATGCTGCGTGAGAGACAAAAATTTCTGTTTTAGTTTTGTTAGAAAGCCCATTAGCGTATTCAGAGTCTAACTGTTCAAGTTGACTTTTTAAACTATTCCAATTTTGGGTGTAGTAACTTTCATGTTCTGGATCAACGGTGACTAAAGCGTTGTAAATGTTTTCTGCTTCTTGTTTAGCCATATATGGGCTCAGCCAAGTGTGCGGGTCAGAATCACCGTTTTGTTTTGTGACTAATTCTATGCCTTCGGTGGTTACCACGATTGTACGATCATGACTAGTTGATAATGAGGGTATGATATCGTCTTCCATCCACTTGTTTGCGCCTGCACCATTGTAAATGATGATGTCAGCGTCTTCAGTAGAAACAATGTGCTCAGCTGAGGGTTCCCAACCGTGAAGTTCAGTATTGTTTGGAATTAATTGGGTTACTTCTATGTGTTCACCGCCGATTTGTTGGGTGAGGTAGGTATAAGGATAGAATGTTGTTACGACTTGTAGTTTTGTTGATGCTTGTGGTGTACTGATTGTGTAGGTAACTATTGAGATTGCTATTATGATGATAAGAATAATGCTTGTGAGGAAAATTTTTTGTTTGCTGTTCATGCTGTATGGTTGCAGCCAACACATTATTAAACTTTTTTAAATTGTTAATAAAAAAATCGATTAAAAGTCAAAAAATTAATAAAACTTATTAAACATGCCCCACCCAAATAATAAAAGGGAGAAAATATGACAGTCATCAGCCTATCCATACCCGACACACTCATCCAACAAATCGACCAAGCCATCAAAGAAAAAGGCTTCGTAAGCCGCAGCGAAATCGCACGCCAAGCCCTCAGACTATACCTAACCGACGACCCAAAAATCGAAAACCTCCAAGGCGAAACCGCAGCAACCATAACCATAATCTACCGAGAAAACGCAGACAGACACCGACTCCTCGAAACACAACACGTCTACAGCGGATTAGTCTCCACATTCCTGCATGCACACGTCAACGAAGGCTACTGCCTAGAAGTCATAATACTCAAAGGACAAGCCTCACTGATAAGAAAATTCATAGACAAACTAAAACAAAACGAACAAATCATCCAAATCAAAATCTCCATCCTAAGTCAAAAATAAAAAATGGTGGTTAATGTTCACTTTTTGAGCGCCCCATTACGAAATGCAAGATTTCGGGAAACCCAATCAGCAACATCACAATTAACCCCTCGGTTGCCTTCTCAATAAAGAATAAACCCGTAGCCAAAACAACAAGCGCCCAAATCGGGAAATACAAGAAACAAAAGCGATCCTTAGAAATTACTTTCTGCCTAAACCCAAGCAACAAGATGCCAAAAGTCAACAGGTAAATCGAAAAAAGACTCACCGTCAAGGCAACCTCAACATTCACCGCATGTGTGAGAAAAGAAAGACCCACCAAAGACAAACCCAACAAAGGAACAAGCGCAACAAGGAATTTTCCGCTAGCATACACGCTGGATTGCTTTTTTGGCGAAAAAAGCACAGGCATCGAATGCAGCATACCTGCTTTTTCAATGACTGAGAGTTTGCCGCTCATGACAGAAACATACTCGTCAAGATGCTCTTCCATGTAAGCCTGAGAATCTAAAAGCCCCTGCAGGTACTGAATAGACGCCCATGGTCTAATGTCTAGGTGACCCATTGAGATATCGGTGACTTCTTTGTGTTCACAAATTACGTTAAATCGTTTAAGCGCTTCAGTAGCGTCAATAATTTGTTTAATCTCAACTTCACGAGGAAGATGCCGTGCAAAAATTACCAATGCAGACAATATTTTGGGAGCATTAAACCATGATAAACGCTGGTCCAAACCTTCACCAAAATACTTCAAAATATAACTCTCATGAACTGTCCGCCAAGTACCCATACTGTTAAACTCGGCAACAAAAGCGTTCAGGGCATCTTTGAAATCTTTAGGCTTCTCACCTAACGCAATCAAAGCAGTAACCGCTTGGCAGGTACTGGCATTATTGGTTTCCTGTGACCCACTTGTGAAGCCCCAGAGATGATTTTTCTGATTCTGAGCCATCTTAAGCCATGCAGTTCCAGTTTTAAGCGCCATATCAATTTTTTCTTCATGAAAAGACTCGTTTAAATCCTTCAGCGCAAGCAACGTTAAGCAAGTTGCAGAAACCAAACTGTCTTCATATTTCCAGATGCCCCAGCCATAATCATCATTTTGATTCTCTAAAAGCCAATCTTTTGCTTTTTTGATGGCTTCAACAACTTCTGGGTCATCTTTAAAAAAAGAAAGCGCCCGTATGGCAACACATGTTGTGTCAACAAAACTGTTGCCTTTATTGATTAGTGGCCAACCGTCTCCGTAGTCCCCGCCCAGATTTCTATGCTGCAACAACCATGCCTTAGCCTTCTGGATACGTTCATCTTCCGGGGGCAAAATTTTGTATTTTAGCAGAGTGTGTACGGTTTCAGCTGTTGTCCATACACCAGCGACATCGTTGGGTTTTTCAGCCATGAATCCGCCGTCATCACTATCGTCTGCATTATTAATTTGCCAACTGAGGACTTCTTTTTGTTTTCTCTTTAGTAAATCTACGTAAACCAAAGGTTATTCCTGCGGGTAACTGCAATCTTAAACGTTGCAGATTCATCAGTTAACTAATCGCTCAGTTATAAGCTTTAATTATTCCTAATCAAAAAAATGGCTCAACATTTGCTTCTCTGCCATTTAAACCCTGCAAACAAGTGAACACATCAGCCATTTATGGAGCAGTGAATGTCTGTAAGAAACTTGCGCTTGGTTGAAAACAGGTTTTTGCCCGTTTATGTTTTTATAGGAAGGCATTGAGTAAGACGCGATACTCTTGCCTATTAAGACTAAATTCAGTTACAGCGGACTCCATCAACCCGATTCAGTTACTTCTAAATCGGAAGCTAAAGTTTGTGAAAAATTCGCAGCCATTCAAGCCATAGAATCATCCTCAATTAACTCGCCCCCGCCAAAGAAAAAAACCCGAAAAATCAAATCTAAAGGGCAACCCCCAAAACAAACCCGAAACTTCATGTTCGAAGAAGAAATAGGCGAAGCAAAAAAAATCAAACACAAATACTCCTGCACATTTTCTGACCCACATAATATTAAAAAGTTAACGGAAACCAAGCGGTTTGCAAAATATGAAGCTTTCAAACTCAACATAGATGCAATAAAAATTAGGCAGTCACACCAAATCGACAAGTTGGTTGCAGCTAATGTTTTGCAGTCAAAATTGGTTCCGTATGATTTTCAGATGGCTATTGCGCTTAAAGTAATTAATGAAATGAATGCAAACGCGATACTAGCCGATGAGGTTGGTTTGGGAAAAACCATTGAAGCAGGTTTAATCATGAAGGAACTGCTTTTGCGCGGGGAAATTGACTCTATTCTTATTGTTTCTCCAAAAAGCCTGCTGTCACAGTGGCAAGCTGAAATGTCCGAGAAATTCGGAGAAACCTTTGTTATCGCCAATAACCATAGAATTAATTTTAAAAAAGCTGACCGCGTAATCTGCTCCCATAACCTAATCTTCCGAAAATATGACGAACTATCAAGCAAAACTTGGGACTTAGTTGTTGTTGATGAGGCGCACGCGTTTAGGAACACTCACACTAAGAGCAGAGGAAGCTTAGCAAGTCTTCCAAAAAACCATTTCTTACTGCTCACTGCGACACCCATATGCAATAAATTAACCGACCTCTACAGCGTCATGGATTTGATTGAACCAGGCGTTTTTGATAGCGAACGCTTGTTTATTTCCCGATTTGCTGATGATGCTAAGAACCGCGTTGTGCGACCTGATGGTGCATATCAATTAAGGCAAACGCTACGGGGATTAATGTGCCGTACCAGAAGAGAACAAACAGGCATTCCCTTTACCAAAAGATATGTGGAATCAAGAACTCTTGAGCCTGAAGAGAGTGAAAGATTATTTTTTGATAAAGCAACAGAGTATCTACGTGACATTTACAATAACCGCTTCAAAACCATCGAAGCCCTAACAGCAGAAAATCCGAAACGAAAATTTAGTCCATTACAAAGCAACGCCATTTTGGTTTTTCAAGCAATCGCCCTGCAACAGTCATTTTCCAGTTCGCCTGAGGCAGCCATTCAATCCCTACAAAGAAGACAACAACGTTTCCCCTCTGAAATCAGGGCAACTAACGAATTAATAGCAATGGCGAAACAGGTAAAAAGCTCAAAAATTACGCTGCTAAAACAAATCCTAAAAGACCTCCCAGATGACCAAGCACTAATATTTTGTCTAAGACGAATCACCGCACAAACCCTAAAAAACATGCTAAATCAGGAGTTCGGAAAAGCAGACGTGTACTTGGGCAACATGAGTCAAAACGAGCGAGACAAAGTTATCGCGGACTTCAAATCTGGCAAAATCAAATACCTCATCGCGACGGACTCCGCAGCGGAAGGTCTTAACCTCCAAAATTGCCGTATAATGTTTAATTTTGATTTGCATTGGAACCCCATGAAAATTGAGCAACGCATCGGACGTATTCACCGCTACAAGCAAGACCGCGACGTCACAGTTTTTAACATAACCATCAAAGACACCATCGACGATTACGTCCTGCACATTCTCTACCAAAAAATCGACCTGTTCACCATGACCATTGGCAAGATGGAAACTGTGCTGGCAGAACTAAAAGAAGGCTCACAGGACATACAAAAGACAATAATGAACATCCTGCTGCAGAGTGACTCGCGTCTAAATATACAAAAAGAACTGGAAAAACTTGCAGGCGATTTGACGGTTTCAAAGAAAAATCAGGAATTGGCAGAACAATTCACGCAGGGGGTTCTTGACTGAGCGAAAACCTTGTGCAGTTCATAAAAGCCTACGTCAAAACCAAGAACGCCACATTAACTGAGCAGTCCTCACCCAAAGTTTTCACCGTCAAGTACCCTGAACAAGAAAACCCCATAGAATACACGTATGACCCAGCAGTGGCAAGAGAAAAAAATTCTCTGTTTTTGGCACCGGGAAGCCCAGTGTTTCAGCAGATACTTCGGGAATGCTTAGAAAAAGGCATAGCAAGCCAAATCAGCATAAAACCCAAAGGCACCTATGAAGCCACAATAAAACGGCACTTTAAAGAGCCAAACTTTGACTGCCCAGACTGCAGCAAGATAACCACAGAAAAAGAAAAAATTGCAGTATGCCAAAAACCTCAACCGTGCCATCATCAAATAAACAATGCAAAAATCGAAACCGTAAACATTACCAAAAAAGAGCCACTTAGACTATTTCAATTCTATTATTTAGCAATCTTTCAAAACAAGCTACGTGCCCGAAATGAAGAACTAATCACAATAACAGTAAACGAAAAAGGCGAGGTCATCGAGGAAGTTAATGAAGACCTTCTTGAAGAGGACACAGTTGAGGTTTCAGATCATAAGTCAAAGCTTAAACCGGGCGTTTTTGAGGAACTCAAAGCAGTTGCAGATAAAACCTTAGAGCAACTTCTTAGGGAAAAGGTTGCTCTTTTTGATTTACCGCTCATCCGAGAAAAAAAGTCTAAACTAAAAAGTTTTGACAAACGAATCAGACGCGCACGTCTTGAGCAATTAATCCAAAACAAAGCCGACATTGACATGCAAACGTGGCAAACCAACTATCAAGCCCTAATGGACAGAGAAGAAGAAGCCTTAACAACTCACATAACAGTGAAACTGGTTAATCTGCTGATAATTAACACCTCCAAAATCACCGCCAAAATAAACCTTAACAACAAAGCATCCATCACCGCCTCAATCACTTTTGGCATCAATATTCTTCCCGAAGTCACATGTCCAATCTGTAAAACCTCCCTCATGGAAGGCTACGCAACACAAGACAACCTCTACGTCTGCAAAAACTGCATTCACCAATCCATTGACACAGGCAAAATTTACTCCAAGAAAGCAGCTTTAAAAATAGATGAAACCCTAAAAGAGTACATCGAACAAAACGAAGGATTTGTCTGTTCGGTTTGCGGAAAAAGACATAGCAAACTCTTAGAGTTCAAATGTAGCCACGATAACTCCAGCGTATGCATCTTTCACTATGACCTCTGCGATGTATGCGGAAGGGTTGTTTCAAAAGCTAACCTCAAACACAACGAGGACTTCACAAGAAAATTATGCCCTAAACACGCCCACGCAAAGAAAAACTAGGAGCAAACAATTTGCACGATAAATTTAATGGAATCTTAAAAGAAATACGTGACCAACCCGCCAGTGATGTTTCAGCGTTTTTAGAGGATAAACTACAAATTCCACCTGACAAAGCAGAAGAATTAGCCGCCAGAATAAAAAAACACCACATACAACAGGCAGAAAAACAAGACGTAACACGAACAGTTATAGAAAAACCTGACAAAACAACACCAGCCACAACAAGCATCTATTCAACGGACAAGCTTTCTGTCAGAGAATTTTCCTATTTCATCAAATGGTTACTGACCGAATTAGGATACACCATTGAATCCGAAATTCAGGTTGCCGATTATGGTCTTGATATGATAGTCACCAGAGGCGATGAAAAAACTGCGGTTTTAGCCAGAAAGTATCCGCGAAATTATGAGGTATCAGAGACGATTATGATGTTATCTGAGCAGGCAAAACAGGATTATGCTTGCAAAAAAGCAGTCATTATTGCAACCACAGTTTTTAGCTCACAGGCAATAGCAGACGCCCAGAAATGTGGTGTTGAACTTTGGGACCAAACCACGATAGATACACAAATTAAAGCAGTTAGAGAAAAAGTTGAATCTGAGCAGTACACGCGTTTTCCAGAGTTTTCAGGTTCACTTCTGGAGTGGCTTTTAAAGCTTGATGAAAGTGAGCATTTCATTGTAGAACCCCGCGCCTCTGGAAAGTATGATTTGCACCTGCCCGAAGTCAAATTTCCACTTCTAACATTCCAAGCCCAAAAAGACACAGTTACACAATGTGTGTATAGAATAAAAGACAACAGACCCATGGGAGAAAACGAGGGCACCGTGCTAATCGGCACGGATAATGACGGCAACAGAGTTGGACCAGAGGATGCGGAAGCTTACGAGCTGATAACTCGGTATCTTGAAGACTTCCTGAACTAAACAAAAGGTAGAAGACTTATGCCTTTTTAGCTATACATACGAAATAGTCTTCGTCATTCCGCTCAAAGGTGACTTCAAGCCCGTTTTCCTGCATCATCTGCTTAAGATGCTCCATACTAGGCAGGAAATCGTTTCCAATCTCTACGCCGCCGTTCATGTGAACTCCGTTGATTTTTTTGGCTGAATCAGAATGAGCAACAGCTAATCTGCCACCTTTTTTTAACGCCTTAGATAGTATCTGGATGGCTAAGGGTTGGTCAACAAAATGGGGAAAACAAGAATAACACATAACCAAGTCAAATTCTGCAGTATATTTTAGTTCGTAAACATCAGAGACCATAAACGAAACAAGTGGATGCTCTGTTCGTGGATATTTTGAGCGGGCGACCTCAATCATCTTCTCAGAGTAATCAACTGCAACAACGTTGCCCTCCTGTAGGTATTTCTCGTAGAATGGTATCATAATGCCTGTTCCAGTGCCAACATCCAGTATTTTGTCGCCGCTGTGGATTTTTAGTAGTTCGGTGATGTATTGCACTTTTTTGGGGTTATGAGTGGTGATTTTGTCCCATATTTCGGCTTTTTCGTTAAAGAAAGGTCTTTGCTTGGGGTTAACAGTTTTTGGATTCATACTTTTTCCTCAGGTTATATGGGTATAACTATGGGTATCCCTCGCACGGTTTCTACATACGCATCAATGTTGTATACTGCTTTGATGTTTTCAGGGGTGATGATTTCGTGTCCTCCCACGGCGTAAACCATTCCATCCTTCATAAGGATGAACTTGTCTGAATGACGAATAGCCAAGTTGAGGTCATGAATAATCATTATCGCAACCATATGATTTTTCTTAACAAGATTTCTGATTAGGTGCATAATGAGGTGTTGGTTGGATAGGTCAAGGCTGCTTGTGGGTTCATCCAAAAGAATCACCTTTGGCTGCTGAACCACAACCCGCGCTATCTGCACCAACTGATATTCGCCGCCGCTAATTTCATCAACATACTTCAATGCTAACTCATCCAAACCCAGCAAATGAAGCACACGCCCAGTCAAACGAATATCCTTTGCGGTAACATCCCATTCAAAATGCGGTTTTCTACCCAAAAGCACCGAGTCAAACACGGTCGTTCGGGAGGTCTCGCTTTTTTGTGATACGTACCCGATTTTTTTGGCGATGTCTTTTTTGCTCATTTTGTAAAGGTCTGAGCCTTCAATAAATACTGAACCAGCATTTGGCGTGAGCACCTTGCTTATACATTTGATGAGGGTGGTTTTTCCGACACCGTTGGGTCCCAAAATGGAGATGACATCGTCCTCTTTCACTGAGAAAGACACGCCATCTAGCACTTTTCTGCTGCGGTATGAGAAATTGATGCCCTTAACTTCAAAGAACATCACTTTCGATACCTCCTAATCAGCAAGTAAATGAATAGTGGTCCTCCAAGCATTGAGGTGATGATGCCCACAGGTATAACTGAGGGGTAAAGGATAACCTGCCCAATCCCGTCCGCGATAATTAGGATAATGGCGCCAAGGACTATGGAGAGGGGAATAAGGTAACGGTGGTCACTGCCGATAATCATTCGGGCAATATGTGGCCCCAAAAGACCAATAAAGGCGATGATACCGAAAAAGGAAACGATAAATGCGGACAGAACAGAGGACAAGACCATGCCAATGATTCTCTCGCGTTCTGTGTTGACGCCTAGGCCTTTAGCTGTGTCCTCTCCAGCGTCTAGAGAATTGTAATCCCATCGCTTGTAGAAGAAATAAAGGCACACAGGAAGAAGCGTCAAAAGAATTAGAGCGTTCCAAGACCATGTGGCTTTACCTAAGTCCCCAAAAGTCCAAGCTACAATATTACCTAACTGAGAATCAGTGGCTATGTATTGCATAAACGATAAACCTGCGGAGAACATGACGCTGATAGCTACGCCTGCCAGTATCATTGTCTCAGCACTAATTCTTGTGACTTTGGTAAGCATTAGTATCGAACCTGTTGCCAGCAGGGAGAATAAAAACGCACAAAGAGTTGTAATATAGGGGTTATTAATGGAAACAATAGAGGTCATGCTACTGCCCGCGCCCAAAAAGATAATGGCAAAAGACGCCCCAAAAGCTGCAGCACTAGATATACCCAACGTGAAAGGGGAAGCCAGCGGATTACGAAGAATACACTGCATTACCACTCCAGAAACTGCCAATCCAGCACCAGCAAATAAAGCGCCGACAATACGTACCATGCGGATATTCCAGATGACGCCGCCCACGCCGCTTGAGTCAAAGGTAAAGATGTGTCTGATAACGTCTACGAAAGATATGTGGATAGGTCCATTCTGAGCGGCTATGACCACACAAATGATTAGCACGATAAACCCGGCGATTATGAAGAGGAGTTTGCGTTTTACAAAGCCTTTATAGGTCTTTGAAAGCTGGTTGCCTTCTTCCTCATTATCCTCATAGATGTCAAAGGCTTCCCGCCCGCCGTGGTCATGTTCGCTCGGGTTGCTACTCGTTCTTTACACCGCCAACAAAAAAATGGAAGGGAGGTTTATTAATTAATTCAGTGAAGCTGAGCTGCATCCGTTGCCGGTTTGTCCAGTTGCGATGTCTGCGTAGGTCATTGTGGTTCCTGGATAGAATAGCTGTATGATTTCGTTTGCTTTATCCTCGAAAGTCCAAGAGTACAGGTCGCCATTCATTACTGAAGCAACATAGTACACGTTAACCAGTTGGTTGTCCCAGTTGGTTCCGTAGCACTTGTAGACCATGGTTGAATAGAGGTTATTGTTCATAATTGCTGAAACATCGTCCAAACCAGTATTTGCAGCGATGTCTTCGTTGATTGTGTCGATGCAGGTGCTTAAGCCGATGCTGTCGATGAATATGTAGTCTGGGTTGGCATCGATTAGGGTTTCTAGTGTGATGGTGTAGGGTTGACCGTTTTCGGCAGGTGGAATGGCGTTGGTGATGTTAGAGTAGTCAAAGGGCAGGTAGTTACCAGAGCCTTTCAGAAATGATGCTCCACCATAATAGAACATGCCACATGCATATGCTTTCTCAACGCTGGCAGTTGTTGCTTGAGAGCTAATGTCATTGATCATGTTGGCGATGCCTTCATTGAGTTCTGTAGCTCTGGATTGTTCGCCAAATAAGGTGCCTAAGGAGGTTATCTGTTCATAGAAGGCGTCTCCGAATTCGACATTGGCGTTGATGACGTAGACTGGAATGCCTGTTTGGTCTTGAAGGGTGTCTGCGGTTGCTGCATCTTCTGCTGTTGAAGTGATGATGATGCTTGGGTTTAGGGCTAAGATAGCTTCGGGAGTAGTTGCTACTTCGGGCAGTGCGGAGAATGTTGCCTTGTTGACGAGGTAATAAGTTTGGTCATCTAGAGTGTTGAATGTGCCTGCAGTTTCAATTGCTTGTACCTTGTCAACTACGTCAAAGTAGGACACCAATCTCAATGAGCAGGCGCCAATGCAGTAAACGGAGTCTATGTTATCGGGGATCGTTACATTTCGCCCTAGGGCATCTGTAACTGTTGTTGCGGTGGGTTCATTGTCTGCATTGTTTGAAGTGAAGATATAAGCGACGCCTATGGCGGCGACTGCAATGATTACTATTGCCACGATGGCAAAAATCTTGTTTTTTTCCATTTTTTGATACACCTATTGTTAACTAATTTTGCACGTATTACTATTTTTAGTTCCAGTAACACTAAGTTGTTAATAAATATTCCCTAGACACAAACCAAAAGCACACACAAAACCAACAAAATCACAGCAAAAAACAACCACGCCGCACTATCCAATTTCATTTTTCACATTCAAAAAACAAAATAATAACGACGCACAAGATTAATTCGGAGCTTTCACTTAGTGAGCTTGCTATGCACGCATAAAGCCGCTTACATGTATCCCAATTGCTGGGAGCTCCAAAATTGAATTTAAGCAGGTAGCGTGGACAAGCACCAGTGAAAGCTCCAACTAATTTTCAATTAGTTCATATGTAGAGGTTCTTTGGGCTGGAGTCCTTCCTGCGCAGCTAATCAATCGCCTGATCTCTTCAGGAGACAGGTATTGTCCAGACGATGCCCCTGCGGCACTTGAGATGTTTTCCTCCATAAGGGTCCCGCCAAAATCGTTAGCTCCTGCATTTAAGCAAAACTGGGTAAACTTTGGACCTAGTTTAACCCAGGAAACTTGGATATTGCGAATATGCCCATTTAGCATCAAACGTGAAACTGCATACAGTTTTATGTCTTCGGTTCCTGTTGGGCTATGTTTAACAATTCCTTTCTTGTAGATCGGCGTGTTTAGGTGCATAAAGCTTAAGGGTACAAATTCTGTGAAGCCTTGTGTTTCTTTTTGTATTTCCCTTAAAAGTGAAAGGTGCTTAGACCTCTGCTCTAGGCTGTCTATATGTCCATACAGCATTGTTGAGGTTGTATGAATCCCTAATCTATGTGCAGTCTTGATAACTTTAACCCAATTTTCCACGCTAATTTTATTTGGACAGATGATGTTTCTAACTTGGTCATCTAGAATTTCCGTAGCTGTACCCGGCATGCTGTCAAGACCAGCTTCCTTAAGAGTTTTAAGATACTCTTCGATGCCCAAACCTGCTTTTTCAGAACCGTAAAGAATTTCCATAGGCGAAAAAGCATGAATGTGAAGTGAGGGCATTTTCTTTTTTATAGCTGTACAAACATCCACATAAAAGCTTGAACTAACAGTTGGATTTATCCCGCCCTGAATACAAACTTCTGTGGCACCCATTTTCCATGCTTCCTCGGCTCTTTTGACTATTTCATCGATTGAAAGAAGGTAAGCTTCAGGTTCTTTTTGGGCTCTGCTGAAAGCACAAAAGCCACATCGAACATCACAGATGTTTGTGAAGTTAATGTTGCGGTTAACAACATAGCTTACAGTGTCGCCAACTGTTCGTCGTCTTAACTCATCAGCCGTTAAGATTAAGGCGTTCAACTCATTACCGCTGACATTAAAAAGCTCGGTTCCTTCATTGACAGAGAGTTCTTTTCCTTCAATAGCCCTATCTAATATATCGGCAATTACAGGGTCAATTTTACTTATGAGATGTTCAAACGCTTCTCGTATATGAACGAAACTGTTTGTGTTCTTCAACTTCTACAAGCCTCCTTTTGCGACGTACCCGCATTCATCAACTAATGCCTTCATCTGGTCTTCGAGGGAGTTGGACATAAACCCTCTTTTTTTAGTGATATATTCAGGATATATCGACAATCGTTCCTTTAATTTGAATCCCGCTTTCACAGTTTTTTCTTCAAGCTTTTTTATCCTTGGCCAGGGAGCTTCTGGATTTATAAAATCTTTTGTAACAGGCGAGATTCCTCCCCAGTCATTTATGCCTGCAAACAGGAAACGTGTGTAAACCCCTCGGCTTAAATTCGGAGGAACCTGAATATTTGGTTCGCCACGGAAAATTAGCCGCGCAACAGCAACCGTTCGGATAACATCTAAAACTGCTGGTTCCAAGAATTGCTTCATGGGCGTTTTAGGCTTAGCCTGAAAATTCTGAATAATAACCTCTTGTATGTGCCCATATTTTTCATTGATGCGTTTAATTGCAAAAAGCGAGTTAACACGCTCCTCCAAGGTTTCTCCAATTCCTATCAATAGCCCTGTTGTGAAAGGGATTTTAAGTTGTCCTGCATCCTCGATTGTCGCAATCCTCAACGCAGGATGTTTACCTGGGCTCAAATTATGTGGTTCACCCGGTTCACATAGTCTTTCACTTACATTTTCCAGCATCAACCCCATGCTGGCATTGTTTTCCCTCAGTTTAGCCAGCTCACTTCTATTCATAACGCCTGCATTGCTATGCGGCAAAAGCCCAGTTTTCTTAACAACCAAGTCGCACATCTCATGCAAGTATTCAACCATGCTCTCATAACCAGCGCTGTTTAGTTTTTTACGGACTTCTGGATACAGTTCTTCTGGTTTTTCACCTAGAGCAAATAAAGCTTCTTTGCATCCAGCGTTCTTGCCTGCCTCAGCTATTTCTAAAACTTCGGTTGGAGTCATAATTCTTGCGCTGGGGTCTGAGGGCTCTCTTCTAAATCCGCAGTATCCACAGTTATTTCGGCAGATGTTTGTTAAGGGTATGAACACTTTTTTTGAATAGCTAATAATCTGTCCTTTTTCGCAGTCTCTAATTAAGCATGCAACATTCATTAGAGCGCGCAACTCAGCGTCATCAGATTTGATAAGTATATGCGCGTCTTCTGGGGTAACCGCCTTGCCGTCTATCGCACTTAGCAAGACTGCTTCAATTTGAGGACTAAGTTTACTCATAAATAGGACTCTGATTTTGTTGCTTATTTTCGTTGCTGGCTTGTAAATTTTCACTGGTCAAGATAAGGTTATCCTTATTTTAAGCAAGTAAATGGCTTTTGCATGAAGAAATCTACTTCAAATGAATGTATCTTAATGAATATGGACATTTTTCCATTTGAACGTTTCAATTAAATTTTTTCTTATTTTTATAGATACTTTTATGTGCAACACACTAAACCTTTTTGAAGGGCGCGAAATAATGACGGTTAGTCTCCTCGCTTCAGCCAAGTTTCCAACAAAATTTGGAAATTTTGATCTATACGCTTTTTCTGACAAAGGTAGTGAGCCACATCTCGCATTGGTGAGGGGGCAACTGCAGAACAAGAAAATTCCCGTTAGGATTCACTCTCAATGTCTCACAGGAGATGTTTTTGGTTCTCTTAGGTGCGATTGCCGCTCACAACTCGAAGATTCGTTGAGGATTCTTGGAAAAGAATCGGCGGGCATGTTGATATATCTAAGACAGGAAGGACGGGGTATAGGGCTGGGTAGCAAAATCCAAGCGTACAGCCTTCAGGATACAGGATTGGATACTGTTGAAGCTAACAATGCACTCGGATTTCCAGATGATATGCGCGACTACAGTGTAGCTGCGGAAATATTGAAATTTTTTGGTGTCCACTCGGTGAGTTTATTTACCAACAACCCTGCAAAACTTGATGGTCTACGCGCTAATGGTATTAATGTTGATAGAGTACCTTGTCAAGGCGAAAAAAACGAAATTAATGCAAGATATCTTGAAGTAAAAAAGGCGAAATTAGGTCATTTCGCAGATGATGAGGATTTCATGAAGCTTGCGCTTGAACTTGCAGGAGAAGCTAACCCTTCGCCTAATCCCAAAGTCGGCGCAGTTATAGTAAAAGATGGAAAAATAATCGCGACGGGTTATCATAAGAAAGCGGGTATGCCACATGCAGAGATAGATGCGTTGAAGAAGTTAAAAAACGGTGATGCAAAAGGCGCTACTCTTTATGTTACGCTAGAACCTTGCTCTCACTATGGCAAGACACCGCCATGTACAAAAGCGATAATCAATGCAGGAATTAAACGCGTAATTGCTGCGATGCAGGACCCAAACCCGCTTGTGCACGGATTAGAAGAGTTGCGTGCTAATGGCGTAACTGCCGAAGTTGGGCTGATGGAAACTGAAGCCAAAGAGTTGAACGAGGCGTTTGTCAAATTTATTGAAACTGGTTTGCCGTTTGTGACAATTAAGGCAGCTATGAGTCTTGATGGCAAGATAGCCTGTGTAGATGGGGACTCTAAATGGGTTACTTCTTCGGCTACAAGACATAAGGCACGGATTCTTAGGGCTGAGTATGATGCAATTCTTGTCGGAATAAACACTGTGCTAAAAGATAATCCTCGTCTCACTGCACGAACCCGTGGACACAAAGACCCACTGCGCGTTGTTATTGACAGCAAGCTTAAAGTTCCTATAGATGCGAAGGTTTTTGCAGATTCAAATGTGCTGGTTGCTACAAGCGAAAAACATGACCAGAAGAAAATAAAAATATTAGAACAAATGGGCATACACGTACTTATTGTTGGAAAAGAAAGAGTTGATTTGAAGGTGATGATGCAAAAACTTGCCGCCCTCAAAATCACATCTATACTGATTGAAGGAGGCGGCGAGGTGAATGCTTCAGCGCTTAGAGCAGGAATAGTTGATAGGCTTCTTTTCTTTGTTGCACCAAAAATTATCGGGGGACTTGATGCTCCTGGACCAGTGGGCGGTGAAGGGGTAAAAAAAATGGTAAAGACATTAAAGCTCCAAAACATTTCATGCCGCACTATCGGAAGCGACCTACAAATCTCTGCCAAGTTAAGGCTGCCTTCTCGAAGAAGCAGAGATAATTCAACCTGACATAAAGAAGTAAGTGGTGGGCCGAACCGGATTCGGACCGGCGACCTTCTGCACGTCAAGCAGATGTCCTAACCAGGCTAGACGACCGGCCCACACTTTTGCCTGCTAGCAATCATCTCCGTGCTCGGAATATTTATGGTTTTTGTGAGGTTATGTTCCTGTATTGAGGGAGGAGCTTACTTTTTTGGAATATGTCCACATTGCCCAATATGTCTGAGTTGGAAATTTTCTTCTTAAATGCCCAAGTCAAATTTGCACTGTAAAAGCGAGTTGATCTTATGTCTAAAATTACTGTGTTTGCAAGTTTAGCAATCGTCGTGATGGGTTTTATGGATTGGTTAACCACCACCATCGGTGTCAGCTATTTTGGTGCTTGTGAGCTTAACCCGTTTCTTGCAGGCATCGTCTCAACCAACTTGGCGGCATTTACAGTCATCAAACTAACTGCAACTGCGTTGATTGCTTTATCATTTTACTTAGCAGATTACAATCTTCAAAAAGTAAAAAACCAATTAACTCTACCCGTAAAAGTAACCCGCTACACAATAAAAGGTGCTCACATAGGTGTTATAGCGTTGCTGACGGTTACTGTGCTAAACAACTTTGTTATTTTAACTCAGGCGCTTTAACAGGCTTATTAGCCACAACACATCTTTAGTTGCGAACGGCTTTGGCAGCAGACAGCTTTAAACCTCAAATAGTCTGGCTTATTTTGAACGGAAAAATAGAGGACGCGCTGGAATTGCTTGCAAAAAACTACAAAGTAGAAGTACCTAAACTAAAAGTTGGGTTGCCAAAAGGACACAAAGCCAAAGCGTTAGGCTGCTACACTGCAAAAACCCAAACAATCGCCCTGCAAAGCAGCGACTACATGACTAACCCGTTTGTGGTACTGCATGAGTTTTATCATCACCTGCGAAGCAGCGGCGTGGACAGGATGCACAGGGGCACCGAAAAAGGAGCAGACAATTTTGCCCTCGAATTTATAGTGGCTTATCAGATTGCAGCCAAAATAGCGCAGGAATAGTTCAATAGAAATCTTCGTCTTTGCATTCAACCGCAGGGGTTACTTCTATGAGAATTTTTTCAGCAGACGAGTCGTATGCGGCTATGCAGTTTTTTCCCTCAAACGGAGGACCCACAATCATCAATACACGTCCAAAAAAATAGTTCATGTCCGTGTGGCTTGGCGAAATGTTTCCTGAAGGATGTGAATGCACAGTGCCCACTAAAGAGAAATCTCCAGCGAACATGTAAGGGTTAAAATGCACTTCGCCATGACCATGCGCGGCAAATGGTGCCAAAACAAGATCATTTATGCATATTACGCCTTTGCTTTTTTTGCCTCTCAGAAGCAGGAAGCTTTCACGTGGGTAGAGTTCTTTTGCACCCGCATATATTGCGTCCAGTATGTTGCTTGGAATCTGCACGGTCAAGTCTGATGGCATAGTGACAAGTTTTGTGTTTGTGGGTTAAGAACTTTGCTCAACAACGCTTAGACTGATGATATATGCTTGTTCTGAAGAAAAACAGAAATAAAGAGGTAATCTAATATTTGTGGGAAATGTGCCGGGATGGCAGAGTGGTTAACGCGCGGGCCTTGAGAGCCCGTGGATCTTCCGGTCCGCATGGGTTCGAATCCCATTCCCGGCGCTTAAACTATTATTTTTTGGCGGTTTTTTGAGAAGGTTTTGGAAGCTTTAGAAGGGGTTGTTGGTTTTGCGTGTGTTTGGAGGGGGGTGTTTGGTTTAACCATTCAGGCCAATCCGTAGTCGAGGAGAAAGGAGAAGGCTTCGAAAACGGA
>JAOZIA010000023.1 GCA_026014585.1 Candidatus Bathyarchaeota archaeon
AAAAACCCGCTTAGAAAAACTCTACAATTTTTAAGGTTTCTTAGGCATTGGTTTCAAAGTAACTTTATAGCCACAACTCGAACAGGTAACTCTGATTAATTTCGATTCTGTATCCCATTCATAACCACAATGAGTGCATACAACATGGCGAGTTTGTTTTTCTGTTTCTGCGTTTGGCAATTTTGCTATCTTCCTGTGCATACTTATGTTGGTAGTAGTAGAAGTGGCAGTTGAGGTATTTATCATTTATTAAACATTAATACATACTACTGCTACCGCTACTGCTACCTTAAACTATTTATTTGACTACTGCCACTACTACCATCAACCTTGTCAGCGTTTAAAGCTGGGGTGTAAAAGCTATGAGTCAAATATCCGAACAAAAAACCCAAAAATCAACAACTACCCTTGACCGCTTTAATTGGTCTAACAAAAAAACCGAAATAGAAGAAAAACCACGCTCCCTAATGGTAGGACAAAGCTGCATCGTTATCTATTCTGAGTATGAAGAAGTAACCGAGCACCGAGAAGGTATTAGCCGAAAAAACAATCAGCCATACAGTTTTGATGTAAAATACTTCAAACTGCCCTGCAAGTGGCTCCCAAACCGCACTAAAGGCTATGTGTTGCTGACCGAGGAACAATTTACCGAGTGTGCTCAACGCTTCGCTGATGCTGGCTACCCTGCCGAAATGGTCTATGTTAGGACAAAATAGCCTAACCAACCTTTCTTTTTTGGGTGAGTGGTGAAAAAATTGAGCAATGAAAGCATTTATTTTAACCGTGAAGAACAAAACAAAATTCAAAAACATGCCTCCGTCACTGGAAAAACTAAACGTCAAATACTAAACGAAATTGTAATCGTTGGCTTCCGAGATTTTTTTGAAGCGCCCTTAATCCTAAAAGACTCCGATGTGGAAAGGATAAAAACCGTTGCTAAAACCTGCAATAAATCTCCTGAGTTTGTTCTTGATAACGCTTTGGACATTGGCTTAGCTTTGCTTCATTTGAGGGTTGATGATGTCCGAAAACATTAACCTCCTTGCACCCTGTATGGTTCTAACTCTTAACGGTCGGCAACTTTCAAATCCAATAAAAGGATATTGCAACATAAGCCGACAAATAATTCTATGTTCATCTATTGACCGCCAAAAAGACGCTTTTAAACACAAAAACCAAACCGTAAAAGCTTATGCCATCCCTGAAGGTGTCGAACCTTACTATTTCCTCGACAAAAAAGGCTCTACACTAATCTGCTGGATAATAGACGCTGAAAAAGAAGTAGCTATAGACATACAAAAAGCGGTAGCTCAAGATCCGAACCTCAAAAAAGTGCTGATGCTCTGTTGTCAAGAAAGCCTCTGGAAATGGCTTGGCGTTGTAGATTTACCCTTCTGGAAAAAACTCCTATTCGTCTTTGGCGGTGCAGTAATAGGCTTTGTTGCCTGCGCTGGCATACTCAAATACGTTTTAGGCTGGGGGTCACCCGAAGATTTCGGCATAATCACTCAAGCGGTGCTATGCCTTGTCTGAACAACCCCAACCGCAACCTAAACAGATACCCGCATACCTGCAAGGCTCAAAAGCAATGGGTCTTTTTCTCTCACCTAACCAAGCTATAGCGGGTGGTCTGCACGAATTAAGCCATGAAGGAAAAAGGCTTGGCGTATTCAAAGACTTTGAAGAACTCGACAAACCAAGAGTAATGTACTCACTATCTACAAACCTTGATGGGTCTGTTGATGATGATTTTGCTTGGCTTGAAAAAGAAGGAGACAGATACTTAGCCCTTTCAGTTTCAACCAAGAACGGATTAGGCTTAAAATACCTTGTAGAAGTCCTAAAAGCCACCGTATCAGGAAACAAAGAAGAACAAGGCTTAACCGACCGCATTAGAAACTTTATTTCTTCCAGAACTGGCGGGGGTACATAATAAGCGTATTTCCTCTTTGGGCTGTCAAAAACAAAAGCATGCGCCAATGCTTTTGTGGTGGCTTGGGAACTGGAAAAACCCTTCTTTTAGTCCGTGAAGCCCACATCTACCAACACCTATTTCCAGATAACCCCATTTATGCAAACATTACTCTAAAAGGCATCAAAAACTTTGTACCCTTAACCAGCGCCAAACAACTTTTTGAAATAAACCATTCATGCTTTATGGGTTTAGATGAAGCTTGGCACATGGCAGACAGCCGAAAAGGAACCTCAGTACTAAATGACACTCTCGGAATGCTAATGATTAACAGTCGAAAGTTGGATTGGTGGGTCTGCCTGACTGAACAATATTACACCCAAGTTGACCTAAGAATCCGCTACATCACTGAAATATGGAGTGAGCCCATGTACAATGATTTTACCGAGTTTATTTACATACCTTACTACACCAAAGAAGGGTATCTATTTGATGAGGATAGCTACTATGCACCTAACCTTTACGATTTTTATGATAGCGGAGAACCACCTCTAACATTGGACATTGAAGACCTCAAAGAGCAATATGACTATTACATAGCCAAACGGAAAGGACAAAAAACAAGAACACAGTACTCAACCCGTCCAGCAACCACCGAGCAGGAAAGGAAATGGATGGCAAACCTAAAAACCCGCAACTGATTTTTTGCGTTTTTCGGAACCAGGAGAGCTGATAAACTAGCCCTTTTCGTACTGGCCATGTGCGGTTTTCGTACTTTGATTTTCTAACTTAGTCTAACTTAGTGGTTTATATCTAGATTTTGCCCAGTGGTTTTTTCAGTGAAACAAATGCCAAACCTAAACCTAATCAACCAAAAATTTAAAACGGGTTTACAAAAGTTTGCCCGTAACCAAAGAGCCATGATGGACATGAAAAAATTAATGGATGTAATGATTATAGTCATCATGATTCCGATTTTTATGTCCATGTTCACAGGTCTTGCGACTACGGGTAACGAGACTACGGACACCATGATAACAGCAATAACGGGAATTTTGCCCTTGTTCTTGCTGTTTGATGTGTTCAGCGGTTTAACTGGAAAAAGAAAGAACTAAGCCTCTCTTTCCAGTCCCCCTTAGTTTTTTTTAAACATCAAATTTAGAGAAGTGAAATAAAATGACAAAACCAAAAATGGCACTAATCGCGTTATTCTGCGTTTTTCTACTTGTAGGTACAGTCACCTACCTAAGCGTACCCGTAGAAGCAATCATACCGCTCATTGTCGTTGGGGTTGTCATTGGCTTAAGTGCCTTCGTTGCTGGCTGGTTCGTAATGGATGCCCTAACAACGCAAATGACAAATCCCTACGCGGGTTATCAATACGTTGAACACACGGGTTTAAACTTCCAAAACCTAATGACGGCAACAATGCAAGAGTACGCCAATGAAGCTGAACTCATTCCAAGAGCATGCTACTACTGGATGCGCCGAGCAGAATCAACAAGTCAATACTACATAAACGAAACAACCTTCCCATACGCAAAAGTCTTTACCAATTCAGGACTTGAAAACGAATACTTCAACCTTCTAAACGGTACAAAAGCTAATCTTGAAGCTGTAAATAATGTTGCTGAAGGATTCGCCGAAACAACCTTCCAACAAGACTTAAGTATCTACGACATAAACGCCTATTACCTGTCACTGCAAGCACATACAAGCCTAAAACAAAACGATTTAACAGTTCTCTACGGCATACCTAACCATTGGACAACCTACCCAGTAGCAAACGCATTAAACTGGACATTTACAGGTGACGCAACAATCCATGACTATATCATAGACGAAGGCTCAGGCATATTTACAGGTACATCTACCGACTTTGTGCTCAACAACGCAACCACAGTAACATTTAGCGGTACAGTCTGGGGCAATAAAGCAACACAAAACGTGATTTTAGAGCTACGCAATGCAACAGATGATACACTAATAGACAGCGACACCCAAAACTTGGGCTTTATAGGCACTAAAACATTTGCATTCGCGGTCACAAATCCAGAACAAGGCTTAGTTTACCTAATTCTAAAAACAACATCACACGAAAACGGAGATATGCACATACAAACCTCTGGAATCGTAACCGACACGTTCCCTGTAGCAGACGATGCCAACCCATTCATCCCAGTGCTAACCTACAACAACCAAATCATAGGCAGATACGCATTTAACAACGCCACAGCAACACCAACAGGCACAATAGCAGAAATTGATTTAGTACCCCTCTATAACCAAGAATCCCAATACGTTAACGCTGTAAAAGCACAACTATTTAGCGCAATGCAAAACGGCATCGCATACTGGCAATACCTAAAAGCTCTTGGATATGATGACTACACAGACATACCCACACTGATTCCGACCCCCGATCTACTTATGCCACCAACAGACAGCACATTTTGGAGCAGTACCGAAATAGGAACAGCGGAACGTGAAGCAATGCTCGCGGCTTACATGCAAAGCCTCTATGATTTATTCCAAAACGAAACAGTTGCCCGAAATATTCAAAACGTAACTTTCACCGACATTAGCTTTACAAACCTGCCCGTCTGGTGCACTGGAACAATCCACTTTAACCAAACTGACACAACAACCGCAAATTGCAGTAGCATCTGGCTCCAACCCTTAACCTCAAGCCTGACCTTAACTAAAAACAGCACTGTAAGAATGGGGCAAAGTGTGCAAGCAGTCTATCAAGACGCCGAAACAGGAAAAATCACCTACGCAATGCTAAACGAAAATGATGCTGTTAACATTGAACGCCTCTACACACGCGATAAATATGGAACCGTAACCGAGCGCCAAAGCGTAGCCATCAGCATAACCGACCTAAACCGCTACAGCTACAACTACGTTACTGGGTATGACCCCTTAGACCTCTCAACCACTCCAAGCTTTGAATGGACTAACCTGTTAGTCACCATGATGATTGTGGTGGTTATGGTTTCAATGATTTCCTCCTTTAGTAAAGGGGGAAGGGGCAGACGCTAACCCCTCTCTTTTTTAGGAGTGCTTGAAATGAACCAAAAAACCAAAAAAACCCTAACACTGGCATTAATACTATCAGTTTTGGCAGTTTGCCTAACAGTTTTGCCTCAAGTTCAAGCATCCCCCGTTGACATAATTGTTAACGGAAGCTTTGAAAACGGCGAAACAGGATGGACCCGTGTAGGCAGTGGACACGTAAACACTGGGGCTACTTATGCACATACGGGCGAGGGCTATGTTTACGCTGGAAGTGCGGGTTATGGGCTAAGACAAGATTTTGCAGAAGCTATTGCAGGTACAGACATTTTAAGCTGTTCTGTGTGGGTGCGTTATTACAATCAAGCTGGCTCTTTAACCATAACAATCTATTACTCTGATGAATCAACCGACACGTACCAACAAAGCACCACCATTACTTATGCCGAATCGAACATTTTAAGCCACATTAACACTGCCAAAAGTGTAACAGGTGTAGAGGTAAAACAAACAAGTTCGGGAAATCCTATCTGGGATGATTTAACCCTAATAGTGAACCAACCCGACCCCGACACCACCCCGCCAACCTACAGCAACCTATCACATAGCAACGAAACAGCGAGCGCTCAATGCACCTTTAACATAACCTGCAATGACGAAATCGCACTAAGCCACTACACCTTTAGCCAAAACATTACAGGCAGCTGGCAAAACACAACCACCCAATTCACAACCACACCTGAAACAATAAGCCTAAACTACACTTTGCCATCCGAGAACTGCACCGTTGCCTATCAATGGTTCTTCAATGATACATCAAATAACTGGAACAACACCGACCTACAAACCTTCAACGTCTTTGAAGCTGGACCCGAACCCGATACAACATCGCCAACCTATAGCAACGTAACCCATAGCACCGAAACATCAGGGGAAAGCTGCCGATTCAACATAACCGTAACCGATGAAACCGCCTTAAGTCAATGGATATTTGCCCACAACATCACTGGAACCATGCAAAATGTAACCTCACAAACCTTCTATGAGAACCCCGAAACTGTAAGCATCGCATACGACTTACCCTTAAACAACTGCACAATAACCTATCAATGGTTCTTCAATGATACATCAAATAACTGGAACAGCACAGAAATTTACAGCGTAAACGTTACTGGCTATGAAACAACACCAACGTTGACACCTTCACCAACACTAACAACTCCTCAAAATTCAGAAAACCAAAGTACCTTGATTTATGGGGTGGTTTCTGTTGTGGTGGTTTTAAGTATTTTTAATCTAATAAGACGCCACTAATTTCTTCTTTTTTGAAAGCTACATGAGAAGGTTATGTAATGCTGGATAAACTAGTAAAATATAAAAGCTGAAAGTGCTCAATTAGCAATAACCTGCTTAGAAAACTTGGATTTATGCAATGTTAACATAAACATATAAAAAAGGTGTGAAAAGTGCAATTATTAGGACTTTTAGAAGGTCAAATAATCGGTTCTTTGGCGATTTTAATATTCTTTGGTATAATAATGGAGAAACGTTATGTTAGTTGGTGGTCTGTAGGTGGAAATGTAATTGGTTTGATTTTGACTTTTGCGACCCTTGATTTAGACCTTTTCGTTATTATTGCTTTATCTGGTTATGTTGTTGCTGGGTTGATTTGTGCAAAGAAAAGATGGAGGAAAGTTTATGTTTTATTCGGTTCTAAAACGTATGGCTCCGCTTTGCTTGTTTTAGGTTTATTCAGCATTAATGGGGCTTATTCATGGGTCAATAATAGTTTGATGGCTCTGGGAGTGCCTTCAATTCCAATAATAGTGATGTTCCTGATTTTTTGGGCTATAATTTCAGGCATTGTTTTTATTATTGGTTATTTTGTTAGAAAGAAAATTGATGATAGATTAAATAGTTGACGATTTTTCACATAAATAACCCCCCATAGCACATTATTCTTTTTTTCGGCAATTCGGCGGAAAGGTTGCCCCTCCGAGTGGGGTTTTGCAGAGTTTACCCCTGAGTTATGGTTTTAATCGCCAAGCCTAACGGCGAAAAAAGAAGCCCAATAGGTAAAAGTGCCTGCCCCTTTTAGGGGTTGGTACTAAAACAAAGGGGTCGTGAGACGGTTACCGCTTCTTTTTTCGACTAAGGCAAGGGCGCTAAACCTACGTGGCGGTAAACCAAGAACCCCCGAAGTGAGGGGAGTGTCCTTTCCGCAACCCCCACAGACCAACACCCTTGGTGTAGTCTGGGGGTTAGAATTGCAACTGTGCGTTTTCTTTGCTTAGCTTTCTTTTCTAAAGAAAGCCGTAGGCGTGGTGCGTGGCCGGGCGAAGCCCGCCACGCCTTTCCTTGTTAGCACATAACAAATAATGCCGTTTTGCTTTTTCCCCTAAAACAACCTTCTTATACAACTGACTACCACTACTGCTACTGTTTGGTGTTTGTTGGTTGGTGTTTCAAAGAGACGGGGGTGAAATGGCAAAAATAGAATGTCCTACTTGTCATAGTACAGAAAATTGGAAAGATGGCAAAAGAAAAACTGATTTTGGTTCAATACAACGCTATCAATGCATTGATTGTGGTTACCGTTTCAGTGAAAAACTAAATAACGGTTGTACAGGTATTAAGGATAGCCAAATATGCGCAAAGGAAGCGAAAAATTTGGGTTTTCGTCCACGTAAACACGTTGGTACGGGAGAAGTCACACCTGAAATCCAAGCAATGCTAACGGTATTTGAAGGCTGGCTCAAAAAAGAAGGCTACAAACCTAACTGCTACCCAAAAAACGTTAAAACACTGGCGTATTTAGGCGCAGACCTTATGAATCCTGAAGATGTCAAAGAAAAAATTGCAGTGCACAATGTAAAACGGCAAATGAAACGAAACCTAACCTATAGCTATGAAGCTTTTCTAACGATGAATGATATGACGTGGAAGCGTCCACGTTACAAAAAAGAAAAATCTGAAAATGCGCCACCATTTATTCCTGAAACCAGCGAACTAGAACAGTTGATTGTTGCGGCACAGAGCAAACGCATGAAAGCTTACCTACAAACCTTAAAAGAAACTTTCGCAGACCCAGGCGAAGCCTTAGCTATAGAGTGGAAAGAGATAGCGGGCAAAATCGTGAACATTAATCATCCAGTAAAAGACCATTTGACAGGCGGTTATGAAGCATCTGAACAGTTAATGGCAATGCTTTCTGTGTTGCCTCATGATTCGGAGCGGGTGTTTTCCTGTAGTTACAAAGCTATGTCTGTTGCGTTCAATAATCTCAAGAAGCGGGTTGCTAAAGACAATAAAAACGATAGGTTCTTAGCTGTTGAGTTGCGTTCGTTCCGTCATTGGGGCGGTACACAGATTGCGGAGTTGTCAAATGGGAACCTGTTTTCAGTGATGAAGTATCTTCGTCACAGTAGCCCTAACAGTAGCATGAAGTACATCAATATTTGGAAGTTGTCTTTCAAAGCTGAAACTCAATATGAGTACATGGAAGTCACTACGCCTGAAGAGTTAAAAGCTGCATTGCTTGGCGGTTATCAGCATGTTATCGACAAGTTTGGCGCGTCTTGGTTTAGGCGTGCTAAGCGGATTGCCCTTGCGGGTACTCCTGTCGGGCAACGTGAAAAGCTGGAGCAGACAGGTCTTGAAGCCGTTAAAAACCCTAGTGGATACAGTGAAACCTTAGAGAAATCATTTATATCCAACAATTATTAAATACGTTAAAACGGAGAAACATCAAATGAGACCTTCAAGTCAAATTTATTGGATACGCGCTGTTCTAGGTATAGTTGCAGGTGCAGTAGGCGCAGCAATTGCGATAGCTCTACCAGTTGACCCTGCAGCAAGCTCATTTGACCAGATAACTCCACTCTTAAACTCGTTAACTACAGCCGTAATCTTTTACTTTGCTTCCTACTACATATTGAGAGCTAAATTCCAAGGCAAGCTAGAGAAACCCTCACAAGTAAAAACTATGGGTGTCGGCATGTTTTTCTTCATGTGGCTTACATTCATGGTGCTATTCTACACTATAGCCTTTGAAGTAATGAAACCCGATTTTATTCTTTCCCTGCTTTAACAAAATTAGACATTGTAGCCTGCTTTTTATCGGCTCGTACTGTTTCAACTTTTTGTCCTGAACCTGCTTTGTCGTTGGGTGATGGAATGTTCATGCGTGCTATGATTCTCATGCAATCCGCCCACGCTGAGAAGTATCCACGGTCAAAATCGCCATGCAAGCTGCTTTGCATGTTTTCTAGGAATTCTTTGCGGTAATTGTGCAGGGCTACTTTGTCGGTTAGGTCAAGTTTTGAAAAGAAAGAGTAGTTGTCTTGATTGTTTTTACGTGATAGATACATTCCGTACAGTGCACGGAAGTATCCGCGGTTCCAGTCTGTTTTCTGCATTTTTTGTTTGACGCGTTCAAGTTCGCGTTCTGATTCAGTGAATTGTCTGTTAACGATTAATTGGAAGTACCGTGTTACTAAAGCTTGGGATACAGGCATTTTTTTTAGCGACCACGCTTGGATGCTTTCTCCTCTTCAGAGACATCTTCTATACCGTTTTCTGTTACTTTAAGTATTTCCTCTCCGTCAGGCAAATATGGGCTTGAAACAAGTCTTGCGATGCGGATTGGACCATGACTGGCGCGTCTTAGGTAAACTCTGGTGTGGCTTGTGTGTCCCACGATGTGTCCGCCGATGGGGTGTGTTGCGTCACCAAAGAACTGGTCAGGCTTAGCCATAACTTGGTTTGTGACAACTGCGACTGCATTAAAAGCACGGGCTAACCCGATGAGTTTGTGCATGTGCTTGTTGAGTTTCTGTTGTCTTGACGCCAGCATTTCTCTGCCAATGTATTCGCTTCTAAAATGAGCTGTTAATGAGTCAACGATGATTAGTTTGATGTTGTTTTCCTTGATTATTGTGTCAGCGTTCTCAAGCAGAAACATTTGGTGGTCAGATGTGTAGGCTTCTGCGTAAATAATGTTTTTAGCTACTTGCTCGGGGTCTAAACCTAAATGCTTAGCCATTTGTACAATACGTTCAAGACGGAAAGTGTTCTCAGTGTCCACGTACAAAACACCGCCCATTAAGCCACCCCTCTCAGGAGGCAACTGAACATTAACGCAGAGTTGGTGGCACATCTGGCTTTTGCCGCTGCCGTACTCGCCGTAGAACTCGGTGATTGTTTGTGTTTCCAATCCGCCGTCAATGATTTTGTCTAAGGCTTTGCTGCCTGTGGTTAAACGTAAAACTTTTGCACGCTGTTTCATGAGTTCATCAGCGCGGATAAACGAGACACCTATAGCTGAACGTGCAGCATCTATTACGGAGAAGGCTTTTTTCTCGCTGATGCCGACAGGTTCAAGTTCGCGTGCTGTCGCCATTGCTAAGGACTCAACGGTGTGGTATCCGAGGTCTCGAAGTTTCTGTGCTGTAGCAGGCCCGACTCCGGGCAAGTCCTCTATGAACTTGTACTTTGATTCTTCAACTTCGGGTTCTTCTTTTGGTTCCTCTTCTACTGCGGTCTCGGAAATTTCATCTTCTTCAGTCATTGTAATTCACGCTTGAATGGGATTGATGTATAATTAGGTATATTTAAAACAAACTAGAAATAGTGTATTGTAGACTGGGGAGGGGTAAGTTAAAGAAACAAGCGGATAATCTGTAAAAACCCAGTAACCCCTACAAAAGCCACGATTGTTGTCTCTTGTTTTAACTTGCTATTTTTAAACTGAAAAGCGATGTGCCTCTTGGTTACTATGAAAGATGCGGAAAATGTTTAAATCACCACGTCAGCAATATAGCAGAATATAGTTTGGGCCCGTAGCTCAGCTAGGTAGAGCGCCAGACTCATAATCTGTTGGTCGTTGGTTCAAATCCGACCGGGCCCACTATTGGCACTTCTTAACAAAAAGTTGGGCTTGATTTCTAAGAGTTGCTCTTGGACAGTTAGTGTATGCTCGGGCAAAAACCAGCATCTGACGTTTGTCATCCGCGTTTTTCTGCAATGCATCAAAAGTCTGTATGGCTTTTTCGGCTATAACCAGCTTGCATTCTTCAGTTAAGTGCGGTGTTACTTTGAGGTTTTGCACTTTGAGCAGTTCGTTGATGATTTTTTGGGTAAGGTACGGTTTTGCCTCTGCGATTTTGGTGGAGTTGCCAACCACGTTTGCCACCGTAACCATGTACTCGTTGCCAAGGAAGCCGTAGTATTTGGTAAATATCTGGTCAAATTTGTTCTCCTCGTCAACTGCTGTGAGGTTTGCAATTATAGTCATGGCTGTCCAGGTTAAGATGCGGTGTTTGGAGTCAAGCATTTGAGTGAAAACCTCAAAATGTGGGTAAAACTGTTGGGGATGCTTTTCGCTTAAAGGAATCAGGGCGTTCCCGCAGCCGTAACGTATTGATGCTTTTTCTGATTTTGTGCCTTCCAGTAGCATGGGAATTAGGTTAAAGTCCGCTTCCACTATGTTTACCAGTTGAGATTTGTTGATTTTCTTGGCTGCAAGTAACTGAAAAATTTCGTGCTCCATCACTACACCACTAATAACAGCAGTGGAGTAAATATAAAAAATTTGTTAAGCCTTGATTTCGTTGTCGTGGTTTTTGGGCGTGGTTTTTCGGTAAAGCGACATGCCCTCGACAAAAAACAGTACCATAGCTATAATGGTTATGCTCATCAAAAAGTAGAAACTGGTTTGAATCACTAAACCCTTAATTATAAAACTAAGCAATATTATTCCTACTTCTGCGGTGAATGCACCTATAAAAAAGAAGGAGTAAAACATCAACCGCGGCACGAGGCTTTTTCCGACCCACACATGCCCGTTGATGCTGGCTTTCTGCTTTAGCACGTAATCGCCGTAGGAGTCCTTCTCAATTAAGCCTGAGCTTTCGAGTTTCTGCAGGTGCCTGTGCGCTACGCTGGTGCTGCTTAGATTTGCGCCGCGGGTTACATCTCTGGTTCCCACTGGCTTATCCGCATGCACGATATAGGCGTAGACGATTAAGGTGTTGCCTTCCAACTCTTCCACATTTGTTGCACCTAAGGTTTTAACTCAGGCATTTACAAAGGACTGGGTACTGGAATTTCCATTTGGTCTGCAGGTACTTCGCCAAAGATGAACCGGTCACCAACTCTTGTGAGCTCTATGTGGTCAATGACTGCAGTGTTATCCGCAAGCGTTACAGTAGTGGTGTTAGCGCCAAATATTATGGACCCGATTCTGTACACATCAATGTATATTGTTTGAGCATTCTGCGCGTTTAAGAATTCCTGAGGTAGCATATCGTTTACCCAACAACTGCTGCCTGAACAGCGACCCACGCCGCTGGTCCAGCCGATAGCTAACCTTTCCGCCATGGTCCCATTGAACTTGGTTACGAAACAACCGCCGCCAGTGATTCCTGAAGAGTTAAACCAATCTTCACGCGAAAATGCGAAAGACTTCATATAGTCAAAGTTGTCTCCGCAGTTGGCTCCAAAATACGTTGTCTCGTTAGCTATCTGGCCTATGTCTGAGTAGATTTGCAGTTGGAAATATTCTGCGCGGGCGTTTTCAAGGTTGTCTTCTGCTGCTGGGTTCAAGGTATAGTTTAAATCGATAAAGCAGCTCGTTTCGTACCTTATTGTATCAAGTGTTCCAGTGCCCTCTATGTATGTGCTTGAGTTTTCACTGACTGCTCTAAACCAAGCGCAGGGTACTTCAGCATTGAACCAAGGTACGTCATTGTTTGTCTGAGCTTTCGCGGTTGACATAAAGAACGCTAAAGGTATGACTGATGCTATTCCGATGGATATGGCTAAGATGCTGCATAGGATTAGTTTTTTCTCGATTTTCATTTAGTCACCGCTTTTCCCAAAGTCTCTGGGAGGATATATTTCTCTCTTAGGAACAAAACTGTTCTCCAAAAGAACACATAAAAGAAGTTCACCGCTGACTAACAGAACAAAAAAGGGTGAATAATTGATTTGGCTGTTACTGCATCAAAGCTTCTATAACGTTAAGGATGGTGTCAGATGGTATGGCAAAGCCTAATCCGTCCGAGTTCTCAACGATTGCTGTTGTTATTCCGATGACTTGTCCGTTGTAAGTTATTAGTGGACCGCCAGAGTTGCCTGAGTTAATGGGTGCGCTGGTTTGGATGAGCCCGGTCATTTCGTAGCTGCCGCCTGTGTCTTGTGTTATGGTTATGGTGCGGTTTAATGCGCTGATTATTCCTGTTGTCATTGTTCCCGCTAACCCGTAGGGGCTCCCTATAGCTGCCACGGAGTCGCCAACGCGGGCGCTTGCTGAACTAGCAATTTGTAGCGGGTAATATTCGCTTGAGGGTGCGCTTGTTGAGAGTACCGCTAAGTCCGTTGTGATGTCTACTCCCAGAGTCGTTGCAGTGTAAGTGTTTCCGTCAGCAAATGTTATGGTTATGCTGTCTGCGTTTTCTATCACGTGATTGTTTGTAATTACCACCATTTGCCCTTCGTACTCGTAGATGAAGCCTGAACCTTGGGATTCCGCGGTTGTGGATGCTTGCCTACCAAAAGGCATAGTGTAGTATTGGGTGATGCTGCATTTTACTGTAACAACAGAATTTTCCACTGCGCTGTAGAGGCTGGATAGCGAAACCGTTTCTGTGTCTGAAACAAAAGTTGTAGTGCTGGCTGACACCGTTTTTAAATTGTCTATCTGCGTTTGCATCGACGAAACCTGACCGCTCAATATGAACAAGCCCGCTGTGCTGACTAAGCTGACAATCATTAAAAGTGCTATGACAACCAAAGTGACAGAGCGTTTGTGCTCCTGCCTATTTTCCGCTTCTTCCATTTCTTTTTTCACCTTTTATCGCAAACTCTGAAGCAAATTTTTGGGCTAAAAAGGGATTTTTTTAATCCCCCTTTTAGCTTCTTCTTCGCTCACTCAGAGTTTCAATTCGGCACAATATGCATTCTGTGAAAATTGCAATTAAGGCATTTTCCAATATTACGCCATATTTTTACCCAAAATAAGCCCTATATTCTCATTGAAAAGTCATGGTTGACAGCTTACTGTGTTTTCGGAAACTTGCGTTGATTCAACGTGTTTTTGTGTTTCCAGTAGCCAATCTGAGAGTAGCCTGCATTTTTCCGGGTTACAATTGTACTTTTGGTTTTCGTCCCATCGGTGGCAGGTGTTGCATGGAAATTGCTCGTTGCTAACCATTTTAATCCTGATTTCATCGGTTAAAAATTGATATATCCCTTATGAATCCCAAATCAAGAGCAAAAATCTATGCCGCCTGCTTCTGTTTTGTCTCTTTCTTTTGGGTTCTGCGCCTAAAAAATTCTGAAACCGCCACAAATGCTTCTGGCTTACCAATTAACTTGATTTTTATGGCGCCCCGTTCGCATTCGCAATAACATTCAAGGCATTTGGTACATTTAACCCGTGAGGCAGAATCCAGCAGGTTAATGTTTGATGGGCAAACGATTTCGCAGTTGCGTCTGTCAGATGCTCGGCAGGCACCACAGTAGCCCAGTTTGGCATCTGGGCAGTCTTTGGGGCAGCCTTTACGGATACATTTCTCGGGGTCAATTGTTGGCTTTAGGAACGGGCTGAGGTATGCGCCAAGGGTGAGTAGTGCCCAGATGGGGCAGATTTTGTTGCACCAGAATCTTTTCTCACGCAGGCTCATTAGGATGGCGGCTGCTGGCAGGATTAGGAGTTCTAAAAAGAAGGGGTTAACCACTTTGGTGACAAACGTGGTTGCTTTGAGGTGGAAGAATCCTCGGGTGCTGATTCCGATGGGGCAGATGGTGCAGAACACGTTAAATCCCAACGCCGTGGAGCCCACCACGGTTCCAAGCAGAACGCCGTTGCCTACTGCGCCGTACTTGTTAACTAGGATTCTGTCGATTGGGCACACTGGACAAATAGGGCTGGTTTTGCAGTTGTTGCTGAGGCATTCTCTGTTTAGGCGGGAGCGTTCTTCACGTTTAGCTTCAAGTTTGGGTTGGAATTTTCGGATGTATAAGTCAAAAGCGTCAATCATGGTTCCCAGTGGGCATATCCAGCCGCAGAAAATGTTGCCCACCAAAAGAATTGGGATGATAAAAAGTAAGATAGCAATAATTACTTGGTAGAAAAAAACTGAGCCCACCTGTCCAGTTATGAGTGCTTGTATGCCTCCCAATGGGCACAAAATCCATCCCAGTGGGTCAATGCTGCTAAATCGTCCCGTAGTCCACAGACTGCACACGGACTCACTTAGCGGTACAATGGTGATTGGAGGTTGGCTTAAGCCGCCTGTGGTGAAACTGTAGATTTTGGCTGTTGGCACATTAGCCAAGAAAGTGAGGGGTATGACAAAAAGCAGCAGCAGTGAGATTTTGACCGTCCATCGGAATATACGTATGTATTTTTTTTGGTTACGCTTTTTAGATTGCACAATAGCCCCTCTCTTGGAAGATAGCGGGTTAATTGATGAGAAGTTCACTTACAAAGTTATGATGTACAGAAAATAAAAACATATCTGACACTTACCTCAGATGATTTCCCGAATTTTTGTGGCTGGATTTTAGCGTCCATCCAGTGTGTACGAGGCATTGGTGAGCTTCTCTGCGCCATCCTTTGTGATTAGCACGGTGTCCTCAATTCGCACACCGCCCAACTCCGGCAAATAAATCCCCGGTTCATCCGTAACAACCATGCCCGTCTGCAAAACATCTTTACTATTAGTGCTCAATGTGGGTGCCTCATGCACTTCCAAACCAACCCCGTGCCCAAGATTATGGCAGAAATACTCGCCAAACCCAGCATCCGCAATAGTTTTCCTTGCAATTGCATCCACATCTCTGGCTAACGCACCTGGTTTTAGGGCTTTAAACGCGTTATCCTGTGCCAGCTTGACGGTTTCGTAGATTTTTAGCTGTTTTTGTGTGGGTTTGCCTGCGATGAAGGTGCGGGTTATGTCTGAGCGGTAAAACTTGAAAATCGCTCCCAAGTCAACCACAACAAAATCGCCTTCCTGAATTATTCTGTCTCTGCATGGTGGGCAGTGTGGTAGTGCTGAGTGGACGCCTGAGCCGATAATGGTGTCAAACCCTACTCCCTCCGAACCCATCACACGCATAGTATATTCCAACTCAGCAGCAATTTCTTGCTCACTTGCGCCGGGCACAATAATTTGGCTTGCAAGATTCACCGCCTCATCCGCCATCTTGCAGGCTTCTCTGATAAACCCAATTTCTTCCTCATCCTTAACCGCCCTAAGCTCCCTAATCATACCTCTTGCAACTTCTATTTTGTTCTCTCCAACCATTTTGGCAAGAGCCTGCCAGCTTTCAATGCCCATTGTGTCAACGGCAAGTTTTCCCTTTTTTGTGGCTGCTTGGGCGGCGATTTTTTCTAGCAGGTTTTCTCCTCGTTTCATGATTTCGACTTGGAAGTCTTGGTTTTCTTGGGCGGCTTGCTGCTGGTTTACTGGGTAAACATAGAGGGTTTTTTCGCCGCTTTTAGATATGAGTAGGGCTGCTGGGCATTGTGACTGGGAAAAGTAGGTGATGTTTGCTGGGTTGAAGACTGCAAAATTTTCTATGTCGGTATCTTTGATTTTTTGTTGCAGTGCTTGGGTTTTGTTCATCGGTTTCGCCTAAATGATGATTGGGGTTGATTGGTTTAAGTTTATGCTAAAGTTTTCGATTGCTGAAAAGTAGTTCCGATTTACGCGTTTATAAGTAAATTATATAAGAACAAAACAATAACCCCCACTTCAGGAATATGCCGTGAATAAGGTCTGCGCTATGCTTTTTTCCCTTGTTCTGATGTTATCCTCAAGTGTTGTTTTGTTTTCAAGCGTTACCGCTTCCGAAGCTGAAGTGGAGAACACTTGGAAAACCAAAACACCCATACCCCAAGCACACGGTGTAAAATCTGTAGCAGTAAACAACATACTTAATGATGGGTGAGTTAACTGACAAAAAAATTAATAAATAAAATATTGTTTGTGCTAATGGCTTTGCTTTTGGTTCAAATTTCTTTCTTAACAACCGTTTATTGCACTTCTCAAGATGCAAACCCTGTCTTAACTGTCTTTTCAAATCCAGGAGGTTCAGTTATCGTCAATTCGTCAGCGATCAATAATGGGCAATCAGTAATTGTTGACCAAGGACAAACACAAAGTTGGGTGCTTCCCTTTGGAACTAATGTAACTTTAACGCCAACGGATTTGTCACCTCTTATTGCTTTTAGCGGGTGGGGCTTTACTGCACCTAAAACACTTGAAATCTGCGTTACCTCTTCAATTACAATTAAAGCCGCATTTCGGGCTGGCGGAAGCGCCCTTAACGATATTTCTGTAGCTATGGCGCAGCCTATGCGAACTGACGATGATTTACTTGTCTCCTTCAACATAACAAATAGTAGAGCCCCCTACACAGTAGTTAAGGAAATTTATGATGTCACCCTTTACTTGGATAAAATTCCTGTTCCTAACATAAGCTGGGTACGCATTGTCCTAGAATCTGGGGCAATTTACCAATTGAACTCATTGGTGCCAATAACGATGTTTAAGAATGGAAATCATAGCCTATATGTTCTCGCTAAAACCAGCTTTTTAACTCCAAACCCTCTCCCATGGGACCCCGCAACTATATGTGATGGTTCAGGAATATCAAACATGGTTTATTATCAACTCCAAGAATCTACAACGCCTCAACCAACACCGCCGCCAACTAACAGTTCTGAAAATAGCCAGCCAATCTGGACTGATACAACCGCCATAATTGCAGGAGTAGCTGTTGCAGTTACAGTTATTGCAATTACAGGCGCTACCGTTTACAATTTTAGGTATACACCCCGTTAAGGAATTTGTCGGCTTTATATAAGGGGGCTCTAAATTGCCAAGAGAGCCAGAAAGAACTATATTTAGTCAAACCCCTAAAAGACCTTGTTTTTGGTGAAAAATGAGCCGTTAACTTAAATATTGATTTTAACGCTCTTTTTGATAGGCGCTAAGAATGCCCGAGGGGAAACCAAACATGGTGCGAGCGCAAGACCGAAAATTCATAATAGCAGACCCAAACAAATGCAGTGGCTGTGGCATTTGCGAGTACATTTGCAGCTTGGCTAACGAGAAGGCTTTTAACCCCTACAAGTCACGCATCCGCACCATGCGAGTAAACCAGTTAGCGAACATAGCAATTACGTGTCGGCACTGTGAAGACCCCGACTGCGTCGCTGTTTGCCCCAGAAACGCGCTAAAACAAGAAGAAAACACCTGCATTATCCGTGTTGATGAAAAAGCCTGCAACGGCTGCGGATATTGTATTGCGGCGTGCCCATTTGGCGCAATTAACTTGCATCCCGACAAGAAGGTCGTGTTTACCTGCAACAATTGCAGCGAAACCGATGAAAAAGAGCCCCAATGCGTAAAATGGTGCCCTGACCAAGCCTTATCTGTGGTTACTGCGGAAACATTGGCGCAAAAAAGCCGTCAGAAAGCAGTTAAAAACATATTTCGCCCTGAAGAAATAGCTCAATCAAAGAACCCTTAACTTTTCAGTTTAAATTGTTTGCTAAGGTTTTTAAGGTGAACAACTCCATAAATTCTTAGGATTACCTATGAAAAGGCTCACGGCAGTTACGGGGTTTCTTCTCTGGTTTTTGACAGCAAGCAGTTTGTCTTTTACTTTGAGCCCTAAACAGATTACCAGCGCATACGTACAATACTCCATGCCTGCGGCAACATTTCAAATCCCATTTTTGGATTTTATCCCTTCCTACTTACAAATTACTGTTGGTATATTGGTTGTTGTTTTGATAGTGGCAGTTGCCGTTGTCCTAACAAGAAGCAGAAACAGGCGGCACCGTGCTTATCCTCCTGACTATTTTGGTTCCTATTATGAACCTGAAATGTCTGAGCTATGCGAGTACGAGCCGATGATGTGTGAAGAAGACATGTTCGAAGAAGAATATGTTCCTCAAAGAAGTTATGGGGCAGTGGGCAATCAGTACGGGCGATACGCTACTTCCATGATTCCTTGTCCATATTGTGGTCATCCTGTCCGCGGCGACCAAAGCATCTGCACGTATTGCCACCAAAGAATCGCGTAAAAATTGGTAGGTTGTTGTTAGCCGTAGTAATGCTGGTTGGGTGCATACTGTGAAGCAATTGTGCCAGTGTCTGCCCACACTGAAACCTCCCAGTCTTCGGTGGATTGCTGGTACAGAAATTCGGCGGTAACTGTCCATTCAGGATAAGCCATGGTGCTGTTGCTTCTTGTGTGCAGTGTGTCAAGGGTTGCATTGTGGAAGGCAACGTATATTTCTGCTATTTTGAAGTTGTTTTCGTTGGCGTGCTGAGTTATGTGTGGCATGGCAATTTCAATGGCTTTATCAGAGGAGATGCATCCAGCGGGCAACGTGTCGGGTTGGTCAACATGGACTGCTGGGGTAGCAAAAAAATAGTAAAGTGTAAAGCCCGATACAATGCCTAAAATAATAATTAATGTTAACACGCTTAAGAGTAGCTTTTTGTTTTTCACTTTTCTCTCGCCTGCCTAATTACCAAATGCTCTTTGATAGTTTTGCCTTTTAAATTTATAGCAAAAAACAAAACAAGATGCGTAGGTCTGAGAGCAGAATGACTTTGTTTATTCCTAGACTTCCAGCGTGGCTTCTTGTGGGTGGAGAAGGGGAAAAATAAAAAAATGAAGGGGGGTGATTGTTATTTTACTGGGCAGATTGGGAGGACTGTTTTTCCGTTTTGTTCGTTTATGATTTCTGCTATGCCAAGGTAAAATGCGCTGCCACCGCAGATGATGCCTTCTATGCCTGTGATTGTGTTGAACCATGCTGGATTGCCGATAACTTCACGTATTGTTAGCATAAAGAACAGTATTGCTAAGCTCATGAAGACGAATTGCAGTGCTCGGTTTGTTTTTAGGGTTCCAAAGAACATTCCAAAGGTGAAGAGTCCCCACATTAGGAAGTATGCTGCCATTGCTGCGTTGTCTGCTGCGCCTATAGTGCCAAAGAATGTGGTGCCTGGAAGCAGAATTAACGCTACAAGAGACCACCAAAAAAGTCCATAAGAACTAAAAGCTACTGTGCCAAAAGTGTTGCCTTTCTTGTACTCCATAATACCCACTATGACTTGTGCAAGTCCACCGTAAGCAAGACCCATCGCCAAAATCATACTACTTAATCCGAATAAGCCCGCATTGTGTAAGTTGAGTAGCACCGTTGTCATTCCGAAGCCTAAAAGTCCTAAAGGAGCAGGGTTAGCTAATTTTATGCTCATGCGCTTTTTTCTCCGTTTAAGACAAAAACGTGTAATTTTGTCTCAAATACTTTTGGTTGGTAATTTATGCATGTTGGCAAAGAATTACTTTGAAGCTGATGCATCACTGGTGTTAATGGTTTAAAATGAGGCTCAAGCGCTAGTAAATGAAGCGAAAGAGATTTAATTAATGATTGTGGAAATGTGCGCTAAGTGAAAAATATGACAATGTCTGATAAATCAAATGTTGAAGCAAAAGTTATGAATCGTTGGGTCATCGTTGTAGGCGGCATACTCATACAGCTTGCTTTAGGAGCGATTTATGCATGGTCTGCATTTACCGGTCCCCTACAAGGTGCATCTGGCTTTCCAAGTGAATTTGCTTTTACAAAGACAGAAACCCAAGCAATCTTCAGTGTAGGACTTCTGGTTTTCGCTATTTTCACCATTATTGGTGGGAGGCTCCAAAGTAAACTTGGACCAATGAAAGTGGCGATGATAGGCGGTATCCTGCTGGGTTTGGGATATATCCTTGCCTCTTTTATGGGCGTAAGTTTTATTGGAAAACTAATCTTCCTCGGAGTTGTGGCAGGCGCAGGTATCGGTTTAGCTTATGTTGTGCCTATCGCAACCGCGGTTAAATGGTTCCCTGACAAAAAAGGTTTAGTTAGCGGACTTGCAGTAGCAGGCTTTGGTTTTGGCGCTTTCATCTGGATACTCTTAGCTAACCCACCAAGTGTTCTTGGATTTACTGGCTTAATCAGCAAACAGGCAGGTGCATACGCATATACCGTTGCAAACGTTGACTTTGCATTCCTTGTTTACGGCATAATCTTTTTGGTTCTGGTGCTCACTGGCTCACTTACCATGAGGAATCCACCTGCAGGCTATAAACCAAAAGGCTGGAATCCCCCACAGGTAACATCTGGAAAACCATCCGTTATTTCACTAAAACCCAAAGAGATGCTAAAAACAAGAAACTTCTATCTGCTCTGGACAATGTTCCTTGTCGGCGCCCTCGCAGGACTCATGGTAATCGGTAACGTTCAGAACTTTGCTAAAAGCGCAACTGACGGATTCATGGCGTACGGTTTTAGCTTAACTGAAGCAGCAGACTTTGCAGTAATCGGTGCAGCAGTGTGTCTACCAATCTTCAACGGTGCAGGACGAATCGCTTGGGGACAAGTTTCCGACAGAATCGGACGCCGCAAAGCCTTAATCGGCATGTTCATCTTCCAAACAGCAATGATGGCAGCATTCTTCTACACTACCTCAAACCCGATAGTGTTCTATGTTGTTGCAGCCTTAATCGGCTTTAACTTCGGCGGAAACTTTGCGTTGTTCCCAGTTAGTTGCGCAGACTGCTTTGGATCAGAGAATTTGGCGTTAAACTATGGTTTCCTCTTTACATCCTATGGTATAGGCGGTATTGTAGGGCCAATTCTGGCAGGTGTAGTGCAAGACGCAGGCATGAGCTTCCTGTACGCGTTCATCCCAGCAGCCGTAATGTGCTTAGCTGCGGCAGGGCTTGCATTCGTCTACCGAGAAATCAAGCATTAACGCCAAAAACTATCCTTTTTTCTTTTTTTTGTTTTAAAAACCGCGTTTTTAATAGAATAAAAAATGTGAGAATTTGTGATGTTTATTTTTTGATTTTTTCAAAAAACGCCAATGTCTGAGCTGGAACCGTTACGATTCGGGTCTCAACATCTGTGAAGGTGACTTTTTCCATGTTTTCAGGTTCCTGTTCATACTTTTCAAAAGCCTCCATGTTTGGCGTTTCATAAACTGCCCAAGACTTGTGTCCCCAACGGTCAGTCCATATTCCCACAACTTTGATGCCGTGTTTAGCGGCTAATTCATCAACTTTTTGGAGCCAAATCATGGATGTCTGAAGGTTTTTTTGGTTGCCTATAGGGCAGCTTTCAGGAGAATGTGAATACACCTGTAATACATACATTTACAATTTCCTCTGTGTAATTTTATCAGCACACGTATCATTCAACAGATTTAAACTCTTTTGAAAAACAAAAAAGAGGTGTGGTTACATGTCGCCTCGTCTTTTGCCCGCAACGTATTTTCCTAATTCAAGTAAGCCAAACACTAGTGCAACAGAGATTCCTGCAACACCCCAAATTTCAAGGGTAGGCGGGGCTATGTCAAATGCGCCTTGTAATCCGGGCACGTAAAGTATGATTAGCTGTAATGCAAGTGATGATAGTAGCGCGTACCATAGAATCTTGTTCTTGAAGAACCCAACTTTGAATACTGGGTACTTAAGTGACCGTGCGGCTAACGCGTTAGCTAACTCCATTAAGATAAGCGTTGTGAATAGTTGTGTTCTTGCGGTTGTGAGTTGTGACATGCTTTCCCATGGTTTATACATAAAGTAGCCGATAAGCAAGAGAATAGTCATCATTACCGGCACTGCGGTCAAGTAAACTTTGACGTCTCTGGTGAATATGCTTTCTTTGGGGTTTCTTGGTTGTTGCTCCATTAAATCTGGGTCCCCTGGGTCAACGCTCAAAGCAATAGCGGGCAAGCCATCAGTTGTGAGGTTAATCCAAAGAAGCTGAATAGTGGTTAAGGCTATACCTGCTTGACCAATTAATGCAACATCAGAGTTTGGCGATACGATTTGCGCTATTACTGGTACTGAAACAACTGCTATCAGAACCACCATAATCTCCATGATGTTGCAGCGTAGAAGGTAGGTGAGGTATTTTTTGATGTTTCCATAGATTTCTCTGCCTTCCTTTACGGCTTTAACTATTGATGCAAAGTTGTCATCTGCCAGAACCATGTCTGAGGCTTCTTTGGTTACTTCTGTGCCTGTGATGCCCATTGAAACCCCAATGTCAGCTATTTTTAGTGCTGGAGCATCATTTACGCCGTCACCTGTCATGGCTACTACTTGGTTTTTAGTTTTCCAAGCTTTCACTATTCGGGTTTTATGCTCAGGCGAAACACGAGCGTAAATAAAGATGTCTGCAATTTTTTCAGTTAACTGCTCATCACTCATTTTATCAAGTTCGGCGCCTGTTAGAACCTTGTCATCCTCGTTTTTGCTGATGAGGTTTAGTTCTTTGGCTACAGCTATGGCGGTGAGTTTATGGTCGCCTGTTATCATTACAACGTTTATGCCAGCGTTTTTGCAGACTTTTATTGCATCTTTCACTTCGCCTCGGGGCGGGTCAATCATGCCAGTTATGCCCACAAAAATGAAGCCTTCTTCCATGCTTTCCTCAAACTGTTTCAAATCTTTGGGCAGTTCTTTGTATGCAAAACCCAAGTTTCTAAGCGCCTGCAACGCCATGTCCTCAGTAACTCTCATCAAGTTTGCCTTATGTTCAGCAGAAAGCTTGACAATATCCCCATTAAGCATAATGTGAGAACATTTTTGCAAAACAACTTCGGGTGCGCCTTTCATGTACACAATCTTTTTTGAGCCCGCCTGATGGATGGTGGTCATGCGTTTGCGTTCAGACGAGAATGGAATTTCAGATATTCGCGGCTCCTGCTTGACAAGGTCTTCTTTTAGCAGGTAAGCTTTTGCCGCGGCAACAATTAATGCACCTTCAGTGGGGTCGCCTTTAACAACCCATTTCTCTGTTTTCTGGTCAAATTCAATTAGGGCATCATTACACAATGAACCTGCCTTAAGTAGCACATTTAGTGCATTATTAGGCTGAATTTTTTTGTCCTCAAGGAAAAAGTCGCCTTTAGGCTCATAACCGATACCTGACACTTTGACCATTTGATTATCGGCGTATATTTTCTGAACTGTCATTTCGCCTTTAGTCATCGTGCCAGTTTTATCTGAGCATATAACGCTGGTGCTTCCAAGAGTTTCAACCGCGGGTAACCGTTTAACTATCGTGTTAACCTTTGCCATTCTGTACATGCCCACAGAAAGCGCCGCTGTAACTATAGCTGGCAACGCAACAGGCACAGCTGCCACGGCAAGACTAATCGCCCATTGAATCATTTCAAGAATCTGGCGTCCCTGCAAAATCCCAATGATACCCACAGTGATTGCAATGCCTATAACAAGTATGCCTATCCATTTGCCTACGCTTGCCATGCGTTTTTCTAGAGGTGTTGTTTCTTGTGGGGCTACTTGGACCATTTCGGCAATTTTTCCAAATTCTGTTTTCATGCCCGTGTCAGTTACAATTGCTTTTGCCCGGCCGTAAACAAGAACTGTCCCGGTGAAAACCATGTTTTTTCTATCGTTTAACTGGGTTTCATCAGGAAGTGGTGCAGTGTTTTTGTCAACTGGCGCTGATTCACCTGTTAGTGCTGCTTCTTCAAGCTTAAGACTGAAGGTTTCAATAAGGCGGGCATCAACTGGCACTTTATCGCCAGTGTAAAGCATGATTATGTCGCCTGGAACAAGTTGGCTTGCGCGAATCTGTATTTCTTTTCCATCACGCAAAACCATTGCCATTGGTGCAGTCATTTTTCTGAGGGCTTCAAGGGCTTTTCCTGAACGATACTCCTGTCTAAAACCAAGAAGAGCACTGACAATAACAATTACAAGAATGATGGTGGCATCAACAAATTCGCCCATGACAAGTGAAAGCGCTGTTGCGACGATTAGGATAATCATGAGGATGTCTTTGAATTGGTGGAGAAAAATTGTTAATGGTGATTTACCTTTTTCTTTTTTAAGCTCATTAGAACCATACTTTTCTAATCTTTCTTGAGCTTGTACAGTGGTTAACCCTTCGGTAGAAGTGTCAAGTTCACTTAGTGTTTCTTGAATGGTTTTGCTGTGCCACGGTTTTGCCATTTTCTATCTCCATTAAATACACGTGACTCTTTAATTAAGGATAAGTTTGTTTGTTGTTATTTTGCTTAGAAACTGTTTTCTTATTTTGCTTCTACTTAAAAATGCAACTGTGACGTGTGTTTTCTTTATTTAATGAATTGTTAACTTAAGAATTAATCATGCTTTGGAGCTACGAAAGGTTATTAAGTAATTGGGTATTCTTTCTAACGGCAAGAAATGCAGAATCATTCTGCCAATTTCAAGGTAACCTCCAGCTCAACAGGCTGGTGTAACCAACCCAAAAAGGTTAAAATACCCGAATGAAGAGGTGAAAAGGTATGGAAAACATTTACGCTGCAATGCTCCTTCACAAGGCAGGAAAAGAAATCAACGAAGATGCAGTAACAAAAGTTCTCTCAGCAGCAGGACTCGAAGTTGATGCAGTTCAAATTAAAGCTCTAGTTGCGTCTCTTAGTGAAGTAAACATTGAGGATGCAATCAAAGCCGCGCCAACAATGATGGCAGCCGCTCCAGTAGCAGCTCCAGCAGAAGAAAAACCAGCAGCTCCAGCAGAAGAAAAGAAGAAGCCTGAAGACGATAAAGCCAAAGAAGAAGCAGCGCTTGAAGGATTAGGTGCCCTGTTCGGGTAATAAATTAACCTCAACCATTTTTTAATTTATTTTTATTTTCTAATTCTTTATTGATTTAGTGTTAAATCTGTTTTGATTAATTTGCAACAGAAATGCTTCGTTAGAAGAGTCATCATTTGTCTATAGATTAAATATAGAAATGGTGGATAACTTTTTTAAAGTTATTATTTTAAATTTATTTATTCATGGAAATTAAAGATAAATTATCGGGTATTGATTGTTTCTTTTTATTTTTGTTTGCAGTTTTTTCCATATTTGCCATATCTTTTAAGATGTTTTCAGTCTTTAATAACGGGCTTTTAGCCACCAGCTACTTCGCAGTCCTGATTATTTCAGTTATAGTTTTATCATTTGATTCTGACAGACAAAAAAGGCGAAAAAGAGCAAACATCAATGCCGCCCTATCGCCACAACAATAGACTTTTTGGCACAAACGATGACGTTATTGTTTCCAAGAAATTTTTGTTAAGCGTTTTGGGTTGGCTGAGCTGGCTCTTGCGGTGTTCCCATAGTTTGGTCGGGTTGTGCAAGTTCTGGCGCTGGTTCGGCAGGTTTTGGCTTGTTTCTATCCAAGAAAAGCTTAATCGCTACTATAGGTACCCAACCGCTAATAATCATAAGTGTCCCTGGGAATCCGCCCAGTTGATGCCCCAGAAGCGGCGAAAGTACCAATATAATCTCCGCTAAGAAAGCTTCCCAAATGCCAAATGCCAATGTCATTGCAAAGATTGCTATGTACGCGGTTTTTTTGCCAAATTTTTTGTAGGTTTGCACTGCAAGGACGCCTGCAAAAAAGAAGTCGCCCAGTCCTAATCCGCGGAAAGCAAACCCAGCCCATGTTACGGTAACGGGGATGTTGGGTAAGTAAACCAGCACTGGCAATCCAAGGTTTGTGAATGTGTGTGCTGCAGCAACCATGGGTCCGCTGAAAACCAAAATGATGTCTAGAATTGTTAGCATAACCGCGAATATCCCGACGGTTTTCCAGTTAAACAGTGTGCTCAAGTACAATATGATGAGCAGGGCAAATGTGAAGCCGAACATGTCCATCAGAAACGGTGACCAAACCGCTGCTGTCCACGCATTATAAAACACGTTAAAGAAAACAAACAGTAACAAAAACAGCAGTGCTGGCTGAGCAGCTAAGTACCAGCGGAATTTTTTTGCTTGGTGTTTCTTTTCTAAGATTAAAGCTGTAAAACAGAACGCTGCGGCAGCAAAGAAGGCTATTGCCCGAACGATTGTCAAGTTATCTGTGACGGGGGCAAAAAGGCAAACTAATCCAATGATTATACCTGCAATGCCAAATCCGATGGAGACTACTTGTGCGCGTGTCTTGTTTAATCCTGAGAACACGTACGAGAACGTGTATAGTAGCATTGTGTATGAGCCGAGGAATAGGAGCAGGAAAATGTTTGAGAATATTTGTTCAGGTGCATACGTGGATGTGTAAGCTATCACGGAGATGGCTGCTGCGATGAACACGACAAGAAGCGCTACATCTTTTGTTTTGAACTCTTTTTCTTCCACTGTTGCCGTTAATCTGCCTTCTACGCGCTTGTTAAGTGCAGTTGCAACTAGCACGACAATCAAAAGAGCAATCGGCATGGCAACATCAATAGAGGGCATAAGCTTCACAAATGGTCAAAGCAGTTTTTATCCCTTTACCAAAAACAAGGAAAAATAACATGCCAAATGATGGGTTAACTTCACCAATCGCGGCTGGAAGAACCTGTTTTTGAGTTGAAAAATTGCCCTTTGGGCTATTAGGAGCCTCCCCTCTATCGTTTCTGCAATGAGTTTCTATTTGGAGCCTAATAGGAATGTTGATACATTGGTTTTAGTTGTTCCCAGTTAGCTCTTTTTAGGAGGGTTTTGAGGTTTTGGCGGGTGCATGCTTGAAATGGTATACTGTTACGCCCATCCCCAAAGTAACCCCTGCTGCTACGGCTGCTCCTGCAACCAAAGTGGTAGTGTCTGATAGGTTTGAGTTATCACCCGATGAGGTGGATGGTTGCACAAAATTGTAATCTAAAGGTGTGTAAACGTCGATTGATTGTGTGTATTCAAACCAGTCAACTGGACCGCCTATGCAGTAAATTTTATCGTCCAGTACTGCATGGGCAAAGCTGTAACGTGCCGTGGGCATACTTGCTGCAGAACTCCACGTATCAGAAGCAACATCATACACAAAAGTAGCATTCAACACACTATCAACAAACCCCTCGCACCCGCCTAAAACATAGATTCTCTCAGGAGCAAACTGCCCCGTCGTAGCCACGATGCCTGTGCAGGCGTAATACTTAGGTATTTGTGCGCCAGTGCTCCAATTACCCGTTTTGGTATCATAAATGAGGGTGGCTGTGGGGATTATAACGTATATTTTCTCGTTAACACTGACAGGTTTCACATCAAGGCTGCTTAGGGAGGTTATTTTTGTCCAAGTATCAGTTGCTGGATCATACTGCTGGATTTCTTGATTGATTAACACATAAATTTTATTGCCTATAACACAAGCATCTACACTGCTAGATGTGTATGTTAAAGGCTTTTTTGTTTCCCAAGTATCAGTTTGCGTATCATAAACCTCATTAAGATTTGTCGGCTTATCGGTCAGGTTCTTGCCACCTATCAGATAGATTTTTTCACCTACTGCTGCTATAGCAAAACCTGTCCTAGGAGTAGGCATAGCAGTCTTATTTATCAACGTGTCAGTTTCCGGGTCATACCTGTAAGTGGAAACCATGTGGAAAATAAATATGTGATCACCCACAGTAGCGGCCTTAAAGAAAGATAATGGTGGGACGGTGGCTGTTTTGGTTTCCCATACATCACCTGTTGGGGCTGCTGCTGTAATCATTATGCTTAAACCATACATTGCTAAAAGAATAAGACAAGTAACTATCATGCGAAGCTTCATTTTGTTTCTTCACACTCAAACGTGGGTTTTTGTTTGTTTATAAATTTTTTTTAAATCTCGCCATTTGCCAGAAGCTACCTATGCGGTTACGCAACGACAAACACAACCTAAAAATCAACACTTCCACTTTCTTGCCAAACACATTCATCAAGCAAGATGCTATCCCTCTCTATCTTTTCTGCAAGGGTTGGCTATTTGGAGCCTAATAGAAATGCTGACTATTAGTGTCTGCGTTTCCTGTAGAGCAATAGGCTTGTGGCAACTATCACTGTACATGCTATGATGGCTCCCGCAATCAACGCCATTGGGGGGCAACTCTTGATTCTGAGTCGGTGTTGCTGTGGGCGTTGGTGTAGCAGTGTTCACGGTGAAGATGTGCACAGTTAAGAGATAACGCCAGTGTTGAAGTAAACGTTGAAGAGTGCAAGCGTTGCCAAAAGAGCTTCCTCAGTGCGAACCGTAACTGTTCCCTGCTCTGGAACCGTGTTTACCACAAAATCCGCCAGTTTCTCAATGCGTCTGCCCTCTGATTCTGCAATCTCATCTAACCCCCGCGAAGGCGCACCAAACGCAACCAGAACCTGTCCCGCATTTGCCCAGCGAGCCCCAATTTTTTCTGTAACATCAGCGAAGACGTCGCCGATTTTGCTTGTGGCAACCACTAAGTCAAACCCGCCAGCGTCAATCACGCGCGAGAAAGATTTGGGTTCAACCTTAACTTGGTAGCTCCAATATGACTGTATATCCTCGCGGTTTACGGTTTGCACTTCAACTCTGCCGCCTAAATTAACCACTTGCAAGGTTAGGCGCTGATTAACCGTGAATTGATGCTCTCGCAAGAGTGCAGGATGCTCAACGCCGATGTCCACCATTAAGCCATCCTTAGTTTCTGAAACTACCACGCCGTCGCGGTACTCGCCTACTTTGAGATGTTTGGTTTTGCCGCTCAACGGATGGTTTGGCGTACGCAAGGGTGGAAGAATGCCTGCGTATTGTAGGTCAGGTTCGATGCCAAAGAGGGTTTTGCGTAGGTATTGTGGGGTTTCCAGATAGTTGAGCAGTAATTCGATGAATTGTAGGTTTTTTTTCTGGTTGGCTTTTGGATTGTCGGGGTACAGGATTATTTGGTCAACTCGAAAAATGGCGGCTGCTCTGCCGATTAAGCCAATTTTAGCGGTTTTTTCCCGCAGGTGTGGTGTGTCAGATATGACTGAGGCTGGAATTGCAATTGAGAGTTTCTTTTTGGGCAAATTTTTTGCTCCTAGATAAGTTTTAATTCGCGGTTTATCGTTGAGCTTAAAAGGCGGAGAAGAGATATAAAAACTACGGGTGCCCATGAAGCTTAAATGTTCACGGCTCTACCAAAGCCCTCTGGAGATGTAGCATTTATGCGTGCAGACAGACAAGTGCAGTTAATTCTTGCTTTGGCTGTAACTGCAGTATTTGCAGTTTTGTCTCTAACCTTCGTGTTTAAATTGATTGATTATATTTTATTGCAACAGGTAACAGTCGTGGTCGGCGCAATCTTGGGCTCATTAGTGATTTTAGCAATAGGAGATAAAGATAATGAAACCACAAACTGAAAGTTCCCTTGATAACCTCAAAAAGATTCAAGACCAAGACAAAAGCAACATGCTCTCTTTCTGCATAAACATCTCCGCAAATTACCTCCAAGCCTACCAACTGGCAAAAACCATAAAACTATCTTATCCCAAACCAAGCAGCATAATTGTTGCTGGAATGGGTGGCTCTGCAATAGGCGGCGACCTGCTCAAGGATTGGGCAAAAGACAAAATTGCAGTTCCAATCGAAATAAACCGAGACTATCAACTACCCGCTTACGCTGGCAAGAAAACGCTTGTGATTGTAAGTAGCTATTCAGGCGAAACCGAGGAGTCTTTGGGTGCTTTTCTTGACGCAAAAAAACGTGATTGCATGATTTTCTGTGTCAGTTCTGGAGGTGCATTGTTAAAGTATGCTGAAGCGTTAGGTGTGCCCTTTTTGTGTGTTCCTAAAGGGATGCCGCCGCGGGTTGCGCTTCCATATATGTTGATGCCGCTGTTTGTTTGTATGGAGCGGTTGGGTTTGGCATCTGGTGTTTCTGAGGAAGTCGTGGAAGCTGCAGAAGTGCTAAAGCAACTTGCTGATGAATACGCCACCGAAGTTGCCTCAAAAGATAACTTGGCAAAAACCTTAGCCTTAAAACTTAACGGCTCGGTTCCAACAATTTACGGGTTTGAAATTTACCGCAGTGTATCTCAAAGATTCAAACAGCAAATAAACGAAAACTGCAAAAACCCCGCCAAATGGGCAGTATTCCCCGAGCTTAATCATAACGAGATTGTAGGATGGGAAAACGCTAAAGACACCGCCCATCTCTTCTCAGTTATCTTCATTGAAGACAAGGACGCCTCAAAAGCAATAAAAAGCCGCATATCAGTCACCAAGCAACTGATGAAAAACTCAGGAGCAAAAATGCTCCAAATCCAAAGCCAAGGCAAAACAGCGCGGGCAAAAATGCTCTCCGTTATCTGTTTGGGTGATTTTGTAAGTGTTTATCTTGCAGTTCTAAGAGGAGTTGACCCAACGCCTGTTGAAACCATAAACCAGCTTAAATCAGCTCTTGAAAAGAGCGGTGTAAAAGAGGAGATAGTTGCGGGTTTGGAGAAATTGGCGGAGAACTGTTAATCTGTTTTATCAGGTTTTTCTTGACTGCTTTTTGAGCTAGCGGATTTTATACTTTCTCTTATTTTACGTTTATACAAGTAACCTTCCAGAACATACAGCAAGAAAATGATGAAGGGCACCATTAACGCCATGAACAGTGCCGCCCAGAAGACATGAATAATCGTGTTTTTCTCAAAGTAAATCATCAAGTCCCCTATGACGTTGAAGGCAAAAAAAGCAATAATCAATATCGCCGCTATCACTGGAAGATTACGCTTGTTCAATCAATTGAGCCCCACTAGGTTGTGTAAATCCCGCAATGAATTAGAAAGTTAATGAAGCAAGCGGTTATAAGCTTTAAGGCGGGCTACTTGTTTTTCAGTTTTTCTTCCAGCAACAAAAGCAGTTCCTGAGGCTTAACAGGCTTAACTAAGTATGCATCTGCTCCTTCATCAAGAGCTTTAACCCCAGTTTCCAGCGAAGGAAACCCTGTAATCATTATCTTCACAGTATTTTTAAGCTGGGTTTTCAGTTTTGCCAGCAAATCGGTTCCATCCATGTCTGGAAGTCTAATGTCAACTAATGTTAAATCGTAATGTTGTTTTTCAGTTTTTTCTATTGCTTCTTTTCCTGTTTCAGCAACATCGATTTCATAACCGTTCTTTTGGAGAATACGTGTAAAAGTTCTAAGAATCGATTTATCATCGTCTACTACAAGAATCTTTTTTTTGTGTTCCAATTTTGGTTCCTTCCAGTCCCCATAATTTTTTGTTGTACTAGTGGTGAACAATAAAATTTCTCCTGACAATAGGCTTTTAGCCCTGTACCTTTCCGTTATTGCTATTTGAGTTTTCGAGATTAATAAACGCTATCCTAAAGTTAACATGCTAAATTATCGCATAAGCGAAAATATGGCTTATTTTTAAGCTTTATATAAACCGTGCTTATCTATTTTTAGTGATTATTGTTTTAAGGGCGAAAATACTTGAGTCTCAATGAAAAGGACATAACTAAATTTCTGCAGATGCTGGGGCTTTCCAAAAGAGAAATTCAAGTTTACATGTTTCTCGCCAAAAGTGGCGTACAATCAACCAGTTTTGTTGCGAAACGGCTAAAAATGGAGCGTGTGCAGGCTTACCGTACCTTCAAAAAACTGCAGGAAAAAGGCTTCATCGAAGCAACACTTGAGCGGCCAACACGCTTCACTATTGTTCCATTTGAAAATTTAGTTGACAGCTTCATTAACGTAAAAAAGAATGAAGTAAACAACCTGAGCGAGCAAAAACAGGGGCTACTTGCCGCTTGGCAATCAATTAGTGCTCCAGAATCCGAATACACCCTAGCCAAGTTTTCCATAATCACTGGCAAGAAAAAGATTCATTCAAAAATGCTCAGCATGATTGAAGAAGCAAACAATGAGGTCCTAATCTTAACCACTGCGTTGGGTTTAATTCAAGAAGATATTGCTGGCATATTTGATGCTGCAATGACAACAAAAGGCAAAAACCTTCAGCTTCAAATAATCACTTCAATAAGCCAAGAAAACCTCAAAGTCGCCGAGCGCCTCGAACGCAGCATAGCTGAAGACAAAGTAAACGTTAAAGTCCGCCACCTCAACTTAGACTCCAAATTCTTCCCCCGCTTTCTAATCAAAGATGAGGAAGAAGCTATCCTTTATGCGCCATTTGGCAATGAGGCGTCAGTTCTTAACTTGGAAGATGAGGGATTGTGGATTAACGATAAAATGTTCAACAGTGTTTTGAAAGCGTTTTTTGGTCAAATGTGGCATGTCGGCATTGACGCTTCCAGACGCATTGAAGAGTTAAAAACAGGAATCCCTATGGGCGAAACCGTGGTTATCAAGGATGCAGAGGAAGCTTGGAAAAAAATAACGCAAGTATTGGAATCAGCACAAGACGATGTTGCCATAATCACATCCTCACAAGGTATCAACAGTCTGGCAGAAAATGACCCCTTAATAAAATTCTTAAAAAAAGACCTGCAAGTCCGCATCATGGCATCAATTGATTTGGACAATCTGGGACCCGCCCAAAAACTCTCCGCTAACTACCAAATCAAACACGTGCCAATCAGCTACTTAACCATGATGCTTGTGGACAACAAGCACTTGTTCATGTTCAAAAATCCGCCATTAAATGATGTAGGTAATGAATTCAACGAAGCAACATTTTATCTTATAGATACCTTCTACAGCAGTGACCCAAGCCAGATTGAACGTGTCGCCGAAATGCTCAATGACATTTGGAAACGTGGCATAGAAATCTCTGAGGTCAGTAACCAAGCAGGCATGAAACTGCCCAGTGTTGAAGTTTCAATTTCAGACACAGCTGAAACGTTGGTTAATGCCCTGCTCGATAACAGCGTAAACACTGTGTTATTGATGGAGAACAGTAAACCCATAGGTGTAATTTGTGATCGTGATGTTTTGCGGGAAATTGTGGTTAAACAAAAAGACCCAAGAAAAACACAGGTTAAAAATTTACAGTTTACACCACTTGTTGTTTTAGGTAGTAAAGGCTCCATCACCAGTGCTTTGAAAATCATGAAGGAACGCGGAATGAGCCGCATTGCAATGGTAAAGAATGGCCAACTAGTTGGAATGCTCACAGAAGAAGTTGCTCAAAAATCGGTGGCTACCCCAATAAACATTGCATAACCCCCTTGTTTTTCTCAAAAAGGTAAACGATATTAACTTTCCAGTGTAAGCTGTAGAGGCGAGGAAGCAGCTTTGAAACTCAAACTTACGCCCCCTGTAATAATTGTTAATTTTAAAACATACCTTGAATCAACAGGAAAACGCGCCATAGACCTTGCAAAACAAGCCGAACGCGTCAACAAAGAAACAGGCGTCACCGTGATTGTTGCCCCACAGTTTACTGATTTAGCCGCCATTGCAAGCAGCGTGGAAATTCCAGTTTTAGCCCAACACCTTGACCCCATCAAACCAGGCAGCTCAACAGGTCACATCCTCGCTGAAGCCATATTGGATGCAGGCGCAGTTGGAACACTCATCAACCACTCTGAACGACAACTAAGACTAATCGACATTGACGCAACTATTACTTTGGCACGCGAAAAAGGATTAGTTTCCTGTGTATGCGCAAACAACCCCCAAGTTAGCGCCGCCGTTGCTGCTCTTAAACCAGATTTCACCTCGTTTGAGCCACCAGAACTTATCGGCACTGGAATTTCTGTGTCCAAAGCTAAACCCGAAGTAATCACCGACACCGTTAACTTGGTACGTAAGGTCGACCCAGAAATGACTGTGCTCTGTGGCGCAGGTATCAGTAAAGGCGAAGATGTATCCGTCGCGCTTAAACTGGGCACCAGTGGGGTTCTTGTTGCAAGCGGCATTGTCAAGGCGAAAGACCCATATAGCATCATGATGGAATTTGCTAAATCCAAAAAGTAGAAGTGAAATCTTGAAGGTTGAACCTGAATGCGCATCGTGCCTTCTGTGCCGCGCACAAATCGAAACCTACGACGCAACAACTAACCCAGCACTGCGTTTTCGCTGCATGGCAGAAGTTGTTAAACTAATAAACCGCGAATTCCGCCCAACCGCTGTCTCTGCCGATTTGGGAACCAAACGAGACCGCATAATCAAACAACTCACCGGATGCAACGACCCCTACGCAAGAAGCAAAAAACTTGCCAACGAAAAAGCGTTACAGATGCTACCCGGAGCTAAAAAAATGGTGCGCTCCGCCAACAATCAGCAGGAACGCTTCAAAAAAGCTGCCCTCTGCGCAATCGTTGGAAACATAATGGAGTTTGACATTCCAGGCAGCAAGTTTACCCTTAAAAACTTCCACAAAACCTTCAACGACGCCGCCAAAGACCTCTTCATAGATGACCTTGACAAAGCCTACGAGTTGGCTAAAAAAGCTGACGGTGTGCTTTTCCTTGCAGACAACGCCGGAGAAATCGTTTTTGACACTTTGCTGGCTGAGCAACTCAAAAACATGGGGTTAAAAGTTACCTACGTGGTTAAAGGTGCACCGGTGCTTAACGATGCAACCATGGAAGACGTGGAATTGTCAGGCATGGACAAGATGGTTGATGACGTAATCACAACAGGTACTGACGCAGTGGGGTTGCTGAAAAAAGAGGTTTCCAAAGAGTTTTTGGACGTTTACGAAAAAGAGCAACTTGTCTTTGCTAAGGGTATGGGTTATGCTGAGACACTCACTGAGTACAAACTCACTAAGCCACACCTTTTACTGTTCCGTACCAAATGCGTGCCCGTGGCAAACTATTTTGCTGCTCCACGAAACAAAAACATCGCCAAACTCCTTATGCCTACGCCATAAAACTTTCTTTTTTTTTACCGTTTTTCTGAAATACGCCGTATGTAAACCCATATTAAACGCCCATCCTGATACTATCAAGTGATTCTTACATGAAGTTACCGTCGATAACGTTGACTCAAGCACAAATTTCCCGCATAGAAGAATCAATACAGAAAGAATGGCTAATAACCAACGGCATCGGCGGATACGCTTCATGCACAGTTCCCGCAGTAAACACCCGAAAATACCATGGACTACTAACTGCTGCTCTTAACCCGCCGGGAAACCGAACCGTTTGCCTCTCAAAACTTGACGAAGACCTTATTTTTGGCAACCAAGTGTATCGTTTGGGAAGCAACGATTTTGGTGACACAATTTATCCTGAGGGGTTCACGCTGCTTTCCCAGTTTTCCCTATCACCCTTCCCAAAGTACACCTTTGATGTTGGGGGTGTGAAGCTGGAAAAAACCATTTTTATGCCTCAAGGCAAAAACGTTGTCCACGTAATCTATCACATTTTAAACAGTAGCCAACAAGAAGGCAAACTGCTGCTTTACCCCCTGATGAGCTGCCGATACTTCCACAATGTCGCAAGCAAGCATGATTGGTCCATGAATTTCCAACAGACACAAACCAGCCATGAAGTCCAGGTTTCTTTTCCTAACCAACACGTCGCCGTCACTTGCCAATGTACCCAGGGAGAATTTAACCCGAACATTAACTGGCTTGAAAAACTAAACTACCGCGTTGACGCCTCAAACGGGGAATCAAGTATTGATGACTGTTTCCAATCAGGCTTTTTCGAAGTTAATGTTCCAGTTGGCGAGAGCAAATTTGCAGTTGTAGCCGCAGTAAATCAACCCGAAGAGGTTTCTGATTTAGAATTTGACATAATTGAGTCTTCCTTTAAACGTGAAGTGAAACGGCAGACTGATTTGCTGGATGCCTTTTACAATTTTAACTCCTCTATTCCCGAAAGTGACTGGTTAAGCTGGATTGTACTGGCAGCCGACTCTTTTGTGGTGCAAAATGAGTTTGGCGAAAAATCTATTATTGCGGGTTATCACTGGTTTGAACCTTGGGGCAGAGACACTTTCATTTCAATGCCAGGTCTGCTACTGGTGCGAGGTAGATTCTGTGATGCAAGAGAGGTATTGCAGACTTTTAGCAATTACCTAAACGAGGGGTTGATTCCAAATTTTGTCGCTGACCACTCAGGACAAGCAGGATACAATACTGTGGATGCAACCTTGTGGTTTGTTAATTCAGTGTGGCAGTATCTTAAGTACACGGCGGACACAGCGTTTGTGCAGGATAAATTATGGGGTAAACTTCAAAGCATAATTGATTGGCACCAGAAAGGTACAATGTATGAAATCCGTGTGGATTCGGATGGATTGCTGATGCATGGTTCACGGTTAACATGGATGGACGCCATGGTTGGAGGCAACGCGATTACTGCCCGAGAAGGTAAAGCAGTTGAAATCCAAGCCCTCTGGTACAACACCCTACAAATCATGCATGCCTTAGCCGAAAAATTCAAAGAAAAAGAGCTTCAAGAAAAATACGCTGAAATGGCAAACAAAGCCTCCCAAAGCTTCAACAGCAAATTCTGGAATCCTAACTTTAACTGCCTCTTTGACGTCTACGCCTCAGATGGTGCCGATCCCTCTCTTCGCCCCAACCAAATTTTTGCCGTGTCCCTCGATTTTTGTATGCTGGATAAGGAGCGGTGCAGGCATGTTGTTGAGGTAGTGCAGAGTGGTCTTTTTACGCCTTACGGTTTGAGGACGCTTTCGTTTGATGACCCAAAATTTGTGGGTATGTGCGCTGGAGAACGACACAACAGAGACAAAGCCTACCATAACGGAACTATCTGGCCATGGCTACTGGGACCCTTCATAACTGCAAACCTAAAAGTCAACAATTACTCACCAGAAAGCCGAGCGTTCGCCTCAAAAAACTTTGTTGAACCACTATTCCAAGGTGCAGTTGCCCAATCTGGACTGGGCTCAGTCAATGAAATCTACGACTGCGAATCACCCAACACGCCCAGAGGCTGTATTTCCCAAGCATGGAGCGTGGCTGAGCCATTGCGCGCCTACATTGAGGATGTACTGATGATTCGCCCCAAGTTCGAGAAGCAATTTTTAGACGTTTAATTTCTTTTTGAGTTCTGTTGCGGCGGTTTCTGGGGGCACTGTGTTAATGTACATGCCCGAACTCAACTCGAATCCTGCCCAGGTTGAAAGTTTAGGATAAACCTCCAAGTGCCAATGATAAAAATCCTCCGCGTCTTTGTTGATGGCGAGGTGAAAACCATAATTGTAGGGGGGGTCGTTTACGAGGTCTTTTAGGGCTTTAAGCATGGTTTTTAGGTTTCTTGCAAACGCTACAATCTCTACTGGTGATAGTTCAAGAATGTTGGATGCGTGTTTTTTGGGTAAAATCCAAAACTCAAGCGGAACAATACTTGCATATGGCGCTATCGTAACAAAATCTTTGTCCTGCATGATTAATCGTGGACTGTTGATTTCTTTTTGGATTAAGTCACAAAACACGCATTTGTCGTGCTCTTGATGGTATTTTTTGCTTGCCTCTATCTCCTCTGCGACCAAGGATGGAACAGTAGGAGTTGCGATGATTTGACTGTGAGCATGCGAGAGCGAAGCACCTGCTTCCAGCCCGAAATTACGGAAAATTGACACACCCTTCACATAAGGCTTAGCGCTTAATTCATGGAGCCTGTCAATGTATGCTTGAATTAATAGTTCAAGCTGGGGCAAATCCGCGTCTGCGGGGTCTTCATCATGGTTTGGTGACTCCACAATAACCTCGTGCGCCCCAATCGCGTAGCCAAAACTTTCGTTTTTGAAGATTTCCTGTGTGTCTTGTGCTTGTTTGGGTGGGGCGAATGCGGGGTAAAGGTTGGGGATTGTGCGTATTAGCCAGTTTTTGGGTCGCTTACCCTCCGCTGGGTCTTGGGTTTTGATTATTTTTCCGTCTTGTTTTAGGTAAAGCATTACTGCGGGTGGGGTCATGTGCTCGTTGCCCACACACATGGGACAAACCGATGCTTGGCTGTTTTGTGCTCTTGCTTTGGCAAAATCGGTTGGTCTGCGTGCTCGTTCTGTGGCGATTACTACCCAGCGGTTAAGCAGGTAGTCTTTGCGTAGCTCATTATAAGGCATATGCTTTGCTCCACAAGACAAGGGGACGCTGAACCATATTAGGCTTATTTTCTTATGATGTTATCTTTTGCGGATGATTGTGCACTGCATAACTTTTGGGCAAACAAGGCAATCATCTGGTAACGGTGCACCGGGAGGTCGGTGGTCTAATGAACCGTTTACATGTACGCATTTTGCGGGTGAATCAAAAACTCTTGGGTAATCAACTGCTTTTATGTCAACGATTTTTCCGCCTCTTTCCGTTGTGATGTCAATTTTGGACATGCAGAAGGGGCAGGCAAAGTGTGTTTCGCGTGTGACTCCAACGGTGTCGGTTACAACGGTGGGTTTGTCAAAGGTTTTTTCGCAACCTTCGTAGGGGCAACGTAGATGTCGCTCGTTTGAGCGTAGACTAAACCCTAAACCCATTGGTTTCACTTCATAGTATCGGGCAACTTAAGAGTTAATAAAGCTTGTCGTTGACACGAACAACACAAATACATACCAAAAACCCAGAAAAAACAGCCTGCTCAGCCTCAACAGCAATTATTAAGCACAAACACCCTCAATATCAGGGCTGATTCAAAATGAAAATGGATGCCATAAAAAATTTTGAGGTCGCCGCAGGCAAAACTGTTGAACTGAAAAATTTTGACACCAACTGGGTTCCCAAATGGGCTAAAAGCACAGACAACAAAACAGTAAAACAGCAGGCGCAATCCATTTTGGACGCTAACAGACAAATTTTAAGAGAAAAACAGGAACTGTTTTGGGCAAGCGACACCTACTCAATGCTTGTCATATTTCAAGGTATGGACACCGCTGGCAAAGACAGCACAATCAAACATGTCATGTCAGGCGTTAACCCGCAAGGTTGCCAAATTACCAGTTTCAAAACACCAAGCGAAGAAGAATTAGACCACACTTTTCTTTGGCGAGAAATGAAAGCATCGCCCGAGAGGGGACGCATCGGCATCTTTAACCGCTCCTACTACGAAGAAGTACTTATCGTGAAAATTCACCCTGAAATTTTGCAGAAACAGAAACTGCCGCCCCAAACAAAAAACGGTGATTTCTGGGAAAACCGATACAATGATATCAACTCTTTTGAGCGGCACCTCGTGCGAAACGGCACCATTGTGGTCAAGTTTTTCCTTCATGTTTCAAAAGGGAGACAAAAACAGCGGCTTCTAAAACGCATGGAAAAACCCAACAAAAACTGGAAATTTTCTCCATCAGATGTTTCGGAACGCGAGAAATGGCCTAAGTACATACAAGCCTACGAAGAAGCAATAAGCAAAACTAGCACAAAATGGGCACCATGGTACATCATCCCTGCGGATAAACGGTGGGTTACGCGGGCTTGTGTTTCAGAGATTTTAGCATCAAAAATTGAGTGCCTTAACCTGCAGTACCCCAAGTTGACGGCGGCGCAGATGGATGAGCTTAAGAAAGCTAAACAGCAGCTTGAAAATGAAAAGTGACTGATGGAGCCTCGAGCGGGCTTTGCTCCCGCGGCCTGCTGCTTACGAGGCAGCCGCTCCACTGGGCTGAGCTATCGAGGCACCCAACAAAACATAAAAACCCACATTTTTAAAGGTTCACAAACAAAAACGCCAAACCTATTAAGCGCAAACAACCACAACAAAACAGGAGAAACCCCAAAAGTGCGCAACACCAACAAAACCTCAACTGCTGAAGAGTTGGGCGAGCGAAAAATCATTCAAACAATCAAAAATCACTTAACCTCAATGCCCGGTGAGCCTGTTCCTTTCGGTGATGACGTATCCGCAGTGGATTTTGGCTGTGAATTGGCGGTTCTAAAAACAGATATGCTAGTCAGAGCAACTGATATTCCTGTGGGCATGAATGCTTATCAAACGGGCCGAAAAGCCGTTGTTATGAACGTGAGCGATTTCGCCGCAAAAGGCGCCAAGCCAGTGGCGGTTCTGGTTGCTCTTGGGTTGCCTGCTAAAACATCTCAAGAAGAAATCGTGCAAATCGCAATGGGACTAAATGATGGTGCTCAAGAGTACGGGGCATACGTTGTCGGCGGGGACACCTGCCAAACTGACGACCTCACAATTTCAATTAGCCTTTTTGGGTCTGCAGAGAAAAACAAGTTGATGCTTCGAAGCGGCGCTAAAGCGGAGGATATTTTGGCTGTTACTGGTTTTTTTGGGAACACAACAGCAGGGTTAAAGTTGCTGTCCGAGAAATGCGTGGTTACCGAACGCTTGCACAAGCCACTTTTGGATTCTGTTTTCATGCCAGTGGCGCGTCTTAAGGAAGGCTTTGCTCTTTCAGAGTCAAATGCGATTTCAGCATGCATGGATTCCAGCGACGGCTTAGCCATAAGTCTGCATCAGCTCTCAGAAATGAGCAACGTGGGCTTTAGGATTGAGCATTTACCTGTCTCAGTTGACGCTTCCGAGTTTGCCCAGTTGAACGGTTTGGATGTGGCGGATTTGGCATTGTATGGTGGGGAAGAGTACGAGCTGGTTTTAACGGTTAAGCCTGAAATGTGGATGCAAGCGGAGTCCGCGGTCAAATCCGTTGGTGGTCGTTTGCTGCCGATTGGAAAAGCTACTGCAGACAAACAAATCCTTTTAGACGAGGGCGAGAAGAAAAAAGTTATTGTTTATGGTGGTTGGGAACACTTCAAAAGTGAGCCTTAATGGTCAAGCAAGTAATTGATTATGGTTATGCATGAAGCGGCAAGATAAGGTTGCTTGCCTAAACTGATTTTTTCTCCAAACCTAAGAGCGAAAGATTCAGCCTTTTTTGGCAAGCCCACATGGTCGCCCAAGATAAACACAGAGTTTTCGGGTAGCACTGTTTCTGCGGCGTTTTTGCCGTCTTCTTCAAGTACAAAGAGGTTGTGGGTTTTGGTTTTTTCTTTAATTAGCGCCTCGAAGCTGGTTTTGTCGGTTGTTATTCCGGGGTGGGATTTGCCTGCGATGACTTTTTTTAGAATTTTTTTCCAAGTGTCGACATCGGTTCGCACATCGTAGAGGGTTTCTCCGTTGATTTGGATGTGTAGTGGCGGGTTTGGTGGTCCGTTTAGGATTGCGTGGAAGGTTACGTCTCTGCGTAGCCCGTGAGACAGGAATAGGCTTGAGACTATGCATTCGTGTGCTATGTCTAGGCGTCCTGCATCATGTAGGTTGGCAAAGTCTGGGCTGGTTTTTCCTATTCTTGAGAACAGTACGAACTCTCTTGGCACAGTGCGGTCACAAGCAAAATAGTTGACGCTTAAGCTTTAAAGTGCTTCTATAAATTTTGGAGTAAAAATTTTATTATTTACATGTAACTGAGCGGTTGCTTATTGTTTTAAACATATATTAACTGTAAATTCATAGTTGAAATTAAGAAACGCTTAATTGATGCAAGCGAAATACTAGTTGGCTGAGACGAGCAAACTTGCCGTTTAACTTATTCCGAAAAAAGAAAGAAGACGAAATAGAAGAGCAAGCTCAACCAGAAGTAGTCGAGCAAGCTTCTCCACAACAAGAACCAGAAGAGCCTACACAGGAAACCGAGACAGTGGAAGCTGAAACTGAAACATCCGAGCCTGCCGAGACGCCAAAAGAAGAACCCACAGCTGAACCTGCAGTGGTTGCACCTGAAGCACCTCAGCCAGAACCCGAACCTGCACCATCCGTAGAGCCAGCGCCTAAAGTTGAGGCTGAAGTGACAAGCAAAATGTACCTTAAAGCCATGCCTCTGCGTGAACTAGACGATGTAGAAACCATCAAAAAAGACGTTAAAGATGGCAACATCCTGATTTTACGTGTAACACCTCTTGCAAGCAAAAGCATTGAGGACGTGAAAAAAGCCGTCAATGACCTCTTCGAGTTCACAGAAGCCAATGGAGGAGACATCGCCCGTTTAGGTGAAGAACGTGTGGTTATTTGTCCAAAAAATGTACGGGTTTGGCGTGAAAAAAAGCCAAGTGCTAAAGAGCCGATTTCAAAACAGTCGCTACCTACAGCAGCCTAAATGTTTCTAGGTTTGCTGGGGTAATCGTGTTTATGTTTGCCTTGTTGTTTAGGAAGTGGGCAAAGTTGATGGTTTTTTGTTTTTCTCCGTGGCAGACAAAGATGCGTTCAGGTTTTGGCGTAAGATGCGTTAGGTAATTGACTAGTTGGCGTCTGTCAGAGTGTCCTGAGAATCCATCAACTGTATCTATCTGCATTTTTACTTGGAACGCAGCGATTTTGCCTTCATTGTCCATCATTGTGACTTCGCTGACGCCTTTTTGCACACGTTTACCCATTGTGCCCTCGATTTGGTAGCTTACAAAGAGTATTGTGTTTTTGTCGTCACCCGCCCAGCTTTTGAAGTACTCAATTACTGGTCCACCTTCAAGCATGCCTGAGGTTGCTAGCACAATGCAGGGTTCGCCGTCGATGATGCTTTGGCGTATGCTTGGGTGCTCAACGATGGTGAAGTAGTCGGATTGGAATGGGTTTACTTCTTCGTGTAGGATGCTGTGGCGTACTTCTCTGCCTAGGTATTCGGGGTAAGCGGTGTGTATGGCGGTTGCTTCGCTTATCATGCCTTCGATGAAGACAGGTGCTTCTTTTAGTATGCCTCGTTTCATGTACCCATCTATGATGAGCATGATTTCTTGGGCTCTGCCAACGGCTGGAACAGGAATAAGCACTTTGCCTTTGCGTTCCAAAGTTTGATTCATGATTCTAACCATGGCTTCTTCTGCTTCAGTGCGTGAGGGCATGAAATCGTCTGTGCCACCGTACGTGGATTCGGTGATGACGGTTTCGATGCGTGGGAACTCTGTAGTTGCAGCTTCAAGCAGCATGGTTCTGCCAAACTTGTAGTCACTTGTATAGACTATATTGTGTAAGCCTTCACCAATGTGCAAGTGTACCATGGAGCCGCCCAAAATGTGCCCCGAATTGTGCAGGGTTAAGCGGATGTCAGGTGCAATATCTGTGACAACACCATAACGCAAGGGGATAGTGTGTAGGACGCATTCACGTACGTCTTTTTGGTCATAATAGGGGGTGACGCCTTGTTTACTGGCAACGTCAAGATAATCCAGTTGCAGCATAGTCATAAGATTAGAGGTTGGTGCAGTGCAGTAGATTGGGCCATCATACCCGTACTTGTAGAGGAATGGGGCTAAACCACAGTGGTCAAGGTGTGCGTGGCTGATTACAACTGCATCTAAGGAATCAATTTGGAACTGTGGTGAATCAAAACGTGGGAAAGACTCAAAAGCCCGCTGTGAACCCGGATTAATACCGCAGTCTAAAAGCACGCTGCTTTCACGTGTTTTTATTAGCCATGCAGACCTACCGACTTCCTGCGCGCCGCCCAGAACAGTCATACAGATGTCGCCAACATCGTAGGTTTTTGGTCGGAAAATGCGTTCGCCAACTGTTCTTAGGATGCGTTCGCGTTCTTTACTTTCTGAGTGCAGGTAGTGGCGCATGTGAGTTACTATTTTGGATTTGATTGGTGGGCTGCGGAGAACTTGGGGTCTCCATTTGGTTTTTTTGATGATTTCCTGCAAAACTGCCCCGTTTCGTCCGATGACTAAGCCTGGTTTTTTGGTTTCGATGATGATTTCGCCTAGGCTGGGGTCAAAGTTTATGTCGGTTATTTCTGCTTCTGCAGGGATTAGTTCGCGAGCGATTTTTTCTGCTTCTGTTTCATGTAGCCTCACTGATGGGTCTGGGCGTATAACAATTCTTTTTCGGATTACGCCAACGATTTCAGCCACAATGTTGCCTTGGTCTACTAGAATTTCGGGTTTTTTTGTGTAAACTGAAAGCATGGGTCCTTCGTATTCGATTCTGGTGACTTCTGCATCGCGAGGGACATGCTCCAGAATGTACTGGCTGATTTCTACTTTGTCTTTGTCTTTTTCTTGTGTTCTAGCCAAACTTCTTTAACTTCCTATTTTGCGAGAAGTTGCCTTTTTTCTTCGTCGCTTAACTCTTTATAGCCATTATCATCAATCACAGTCACGTTATAGTTGTTGCCGCTTGCAACATCACGTTTCATAGCTGCATTCACAGCCTTCACAATAATTGGCAACAACTCAGCAATTGACATGCCTTCCTTGTATTTATCTTCCAAAATACCATAGGCTACAAGGGAGCCTGAACCAGTGCTGACTGATTTTTCTTCAGTTAAGCTACCATATGGGTCAAGATTGTAAACGTGTGGTCCGCTGTCATCTATCCCGCCAACAAGAACTTGTGTTGCCAGTGGCATGTACCTTGCTTGGAAAAGTAGGTTTGCAACAAGTCTTGCTGCTGTGGCAACGGGCATTGGTCTGTTCATGCTTATCTTGTAGAGTTGGGCGTTTGCTGTTAGAATGTCAACTACGCGCTGGGCATCGGCGACGGTTCCCGCGATTGTCATGCCGAGGTGATCATCTATTTTGTAGACTTTTTTTCCAGCTTTATGAGCCACATAGTAGCCCATTGTTACTCTTGTGTCAGAAGCCAAAATTACGCCGTCTTTACAAACGACACCTATTGTGGTTGTTCCCTTGAGCACTAATTGGTTAGTTGTGTTGTTTTGTGACATGTTCAGTCTCCCTAAAACTTGGAAATGCCATCCACTAGGAAGTAGCATCATGTAATCTTTTCTGAGATATTAATTAAGATTACGGTTTACACCCCTTGGCAAAGACAAAAAAATGTGCTCCAACTCTGCACCTACATTAATCACCTGTAAAAATAGGAGAAACAAATAGTTTATTCTATTTGGTAGCGGTTCCCAACGCTGCCCCACGCAAAAGCCTCAGGTAACGCTTGTGCGATTGCTTGTATTGCTTTCCAGCCTGTGCAATGCGACGCAACAATCAATGCAGGATTAATGTCTTTTAATTCCTCTACTGTTTGGGCGATTCTTTTTTCGTACTCTTGCCCTGCCAAATGAAATCCGCCCAAAACAGCATAAACACTCCTATCTGTTAACTGTTGAGCATAACGCAGTGTATTAATAATTCCCGCATGAGCGCAACCTGAAACAACCACCAACCCCTTACCTGCAACATCAAAAACCAAAGCGCGCTCCTCAACAAGAGCAGGGTCAGGTTGCCATTTGTTGTTCTCCAAAATTCTGTTTGAAGCGTTTCCTGTTTCAAAACTGGTTTTTCTTGGAATCTCACCCGTGACAAGGGCGCAGCCATCAGCGATTAAACTGGGGTGCTTGGTGGTTATGATTTTGCAGGGATTTAGTTGTTCGGGGTTTGGTAGGCGTTTGTGTTCTCGTATTGTGCCATTGGGCATTGCAGATCCGTGCAGTTTAAACATGTTTTCATGAGCAATTATTTGTAGGTCGGGGTTGTTTATGGCTTGAACTGCCGCTTGCAAGCCGCCGCAATGGTCATAGTGTCCATGAGACAAAACCAGCCAATCTACCTCCCCTAAATCCAGACCCATGCGTAGGGCATTGGTTACTACACCATCTGAGCTAACACCCGTATCAAAAAGGATAGTGTAGGGTTTGCCCGCGTAAATTTTGATTAGTAATGCAAATCCGTGCTCGCCCATTGGTAATTGAGCGCCTTCTTTTCGACTTGCAGTGTTCCAGCGTCTATACGTTAATACCTGTTTTTTGTCATTTGCTGAAAGAAGATCTACAGAATTGTCTACCAAGCTTACGATTTCGATTTTGCGTGCTGCTCTAATTTGGATTTGTGGCATCTATAGGGTGCCTCTGTACTGGTTTGTGGTTGGGCATCCAACGCATTTTTTTGATTCAAATCTGCTACAAGGGTTGCAATCAACCTTGCAGGGAGTACCTTCTTTTTCTTTACTTGCCAAATTTTCGCGTATTTGTAAAAATGTTGAGAAGTATGTTTCGCTTACTGGGTAGAACTCTGAGCGGCGGATGCCTTTGCTGCACCGAAGTGAACATTTTTCCATGGATATGCTTTCAAGGGTTTCTTGGGTTTCTGCGACGACAATTGCGATAAGGTTGTAGCCGCCCACGGTTTTGAACATCTGGATTACTCGTGGGCATTTTTCGTATCGGTGTAAGAGTTCTTGCATTGCTTCGGCGCTTTCCATTTCCAGCATGACAATGGCGGGGTGTAGTCCAAGTGCGGTTGGGTTTATGAGTGCGGAAACTTTGATGGTGCCGTTTTTTAGTAGGCGTTCTAGTCTTTTTTTGGTTCCCATGCTTGTGTAGCCTATGGCTTGGGATAGTTCTTGTAGGGTAATGCGTCCATTTTCTTGGAGGCAGGTGATTATTTTTTTGTCTATGGCGTCCATCGTTGGTTCATCTTTAACTTGTAAGTTGTTTATAAAATAAACAAAAAGTATTAATAAGGTTTATGTTATAAACTCAAGATACTTAGAAGATGAAAAAATGACCGATAAAACAACCACCCCTGAAGAATGCAACGGCAAATGCGATACATGCAACACAACAGACAACTGCAACGACCCAAAAAAGAAGCAACAACAAGAAGACCAACAAAGAAAAGCCAACCTAAGCAAAATTAAACATAAAATCGCAGTTATCAGCGGAAAAGGTGGAGTAGGCAAAAGCACCGTAACCGCAAACCTTGCCGCAGCATTCAGACAAAACGGCAAAAAAGTCGGCGTACTAGACGCAGACATCCACGGTCCATGTATCCCCAAAATGTTGGGGCTTAAAGGCAGAACCTTAACCGGAGGTTTTGATGGCAAATTCCTTCCAGTAGTGGGCAAAATGGGCATAAAAGTCGTTTCCATGGATTTTCTGCTGGAAAACGATGAGGAACCCGTAATTTGGCGTGGCCCTCTCAAAATGCGGGCAATTCAGCAGTTCATATCTGATGTGGAATGGGGTGAACTAGATTACTTGTTTGTGGATTTGCCGCCGGGAACAGGTGATGAACCCTTAAGTGTCATCCAACTAATCCCCGACCTAGACGGCGTACTCATAGTAACCATGCCCTCCGAAGTTTCCGAGGCAGTGGTTAAAAAATCCGTTTCATTCGCCAAAGCCGCTGAAGTTCCAGTAATCGGCATCATCGAAAACATGAGCGGGTTTGTTTGCCCCGACTGCGGCAAAAAAATAGATATCTTCAAGTCAGGTGGCGGCAAAAAGATCGCGCAAGACCTATCCGTACCCTACTTAGGCAGCCTCCCAATTGACCCAACTGTTTGCACCGATGCAGACAAAGGCTTAGCTTTCATTGTTGAAAACCAAGATTCGGCAGCCGCTAAAGCCTTCAGGGAAATAATCACAAAAATTACTCAGTCACAAAAAGCCGACACCAAAAACAAGTTGTCAGCTTTATTTTCAGGTGGTAAAAAATGAAAGTATGTGTTAGCTCAACAGCAGACAATTTAGATGCGCAAGTTGACCCACGCTTTGGTAGATGCCAATACCTCATTGTGGTAGACACTGAAACCATGCAGCACGAAACCATCCCCAACATGGCTGCAGGCTGCTCAGGCGGAGCAGGAATCCAAGCAGCACAAAACATGGTAAACAAAGGCGTAAAAGTGGTTATAACGGGAAATGTTGGACCTAACGCTTTTGGAGCCCTATCCGCTGCAGGCATAGAAATAGTGACTGGCGCATCAGGAACAATCCGTGAAGCAGTTGAAAAATTCAAAAACGGTAAATTGCAAAAGGCTGGTTCGCCAACAGTTGACGGCCACTTTGGCATGAACCCTTAAAGTACCCTTGTTGGAGGTGAATGTATGACAAAAAGAATTATTGTTCCCACAGAAGACCAAAACGGTTTAAACACTGCCTTAGCACAACACTTCGGACGTGCACCATACTTCACAGTTGTCGAATTAGACGATAGCGGCAATGTTGCTAACGTTAAAGCAGTCGCAAACACTGGCGAACACGCCGGCGGTGTCGGTCAAGCACACGACCACATTGTAGCACTACAACCCGATGCAATCGTAGCTTACGGGATGGGTCCTAGAGGTTTAATGAGCTTTGCAAACGCTGGCATAAAGGTTCTAAAAGCAAACGCAGATACAGTAAATGAGGTCGTCACAGCCTACAAAGAAGGCAAACTTTTGGCACTTACCGACGGCTGCGAACACGCACACCATCAATAAAAACAAACCCCTATCTTTCCTTATTTTATTTCTTTTTTAGTGGAGGAAAAATCTTTGATAATTTCAGTTGCCAGCGGAAAAGGTGGAACAGGAAAAACCTCAGTAGCCGTGAATATGGCGCTTTCCGTGGGGAACCTTCAACTTTTAGACTGTGATGTTGAAGAACCCAACGCACACCTGCTTTTGCACCCTGAAATCACCCGCAAAGAACCCGTTTACACCCAAATCCCCAAAGTAGACCAACAACTCTGCAACGGTTGCGGAGAATGCGCCAAAACCTGCCAGTTCCATGCTCTATTTGTAGCCGCAAAAAACGTCATGATTTTTCCCGAACTCTGTCACAGCTGTGGCGGATGCGCGCTTGTTTGCCCTCAAAAAGCAATCACTTGGGAAAAACACGAAATCGGTACTCTAAACTTTGGAAAAACTGACAGTTTAGAGCTTGTTTTTGGGGAACTTACCGTGAGTAAACCGTTAGCTATTCCGGTTATTAAAGCCGTCAAAAACCAACTCAATCCAGAGACTAACGTGATTGTTGATTCTCCACCCGGAACCAGTTGCTCATTTGTGGAAACTGTTCGTGGTAGTGACTTCTGCATTCTGGTTACTGAGCCGACGCCGTTTGGGTTGCATGATTTGACGATTGCTGTTGAGGTTCTGCGTCGTTTATCTGTCCCGTTTGGTGTCGTGGTTAATCGTGCGGGTGTAGGTGATAGAAAACTTTACCAATACTGCCAAGATGAAGGCATCCAGATTCTGCTTGAGATTCCCTACGACCGCCGAATCGCTGAGCTTTACTCGCGGGGAACTGCGTTTGTTTTAGAAATGCCCCAGTGGAAAGAAAAATTCCAAGCCCTCTACAAAAACATCAAGGAGACAGTTAAGAAATGAAGCAGTTAACCGTTTTAAGTGGCAAAGGCGGTACAGGCAAAACCTCGCTTACTGCATCTTTTGCGGTTTTGGCAAAACATGCGGTTGTTGCGGATTGTGATGTGGATGCTCCTGACCTTCACATGCTCTTACATCCCCAAGTTATCAGCGAGCAAGACTTTGTTGGTTCAAAACTTGCGACTATAGACCAAGAAAAATGTGTTAAATGTGGATTATGTAAAAAAAGTTGTCACTTTGACGCCATAACCAGCAGCTTAGAAGTTGACGCAGTTGCTTGTGAAGGCTGTGGTGTATGCAAAATTGTTTGCCCCGCTGATGCAGTAACTTTTGCGCCCCGGGTCTCAGGTAAAGCCTTCATTTCAAAAACAAAATATGGGTTCATGTCTCATGCCCAGCTTTTCCCTGGCGAGGCGAACTCTGGGAAACTGGTGACACTTGTTAGACAAAACGCAAAAGTCATAGCTGAAAAGGAAGGCTGCGGCTTGGTTATTATTGATGGTTCGCCTGGGATTGGTTGCCCCGTTATTGCTTCAATCGCTGGCGTGGATGCGGCGTTGGTGGTTTCTGAGCCGACTCTTTCAGGGATTCATGACTTAACCCGTGTTCTCCAACTGTTAAAACACTTCAACGTGCAACCCTTCATCTGCGTAAACATGCATGACATAAATGCTGAAAACACCAAAAAAATCATGGACTACTGCAAAGAAAACAGCGTTGAGATTGTGGGCACGGTTTCTTATAACGCTAAATTTACTGAGGCAATGGTGAATGGGCAAACCGTTGTCGAGTACGCGCCTGAATCTGTTGTTTCACAGCAAATTCGGGGTATGTGGAGCCAACTGTTTAAGGTCTTAAATGCCGACACGAAATAATACTACTCGTATATGGGTATGTCTGAGTGTTTTTTTGCTTCATCAATTATTGGACCTTTAACGATAAAGCCAACTGCTAGTCCACTGCCCCTGATAACAAGTAAGTTGTCTTGTGGGTTTACCTCAAATTTTTTGAGGGTATCTATTGGAACCATGATGCTTTCCCTTATTTTTTTAACCCAGCAGTAAACATGTGAACCCACCCTTGTTGCTTGTCCCTCTGCAATCTCAAATGTTTTAAGTTGAGGACACTTATCCAGCACTGTCCACAAAACCGTGTCCTTTAGCAACTCGGTAGATGTTACGCCAAAACCGCCTGAACGCTTACTGCCCGACATCAAAATTACTCTCGCATCATCAACCAAGTTGTACTCTTTGAGGGCTTGGTCTGGAATTGTGATTTTCCCGTTATTGCTCACCTTTGACCAAGCGAAAACAAATTTTCCACCTTTGACTAACTGAGGCACACTGCTTTTTCTCCAAAAAGGTTATTTGATGCGGAAAATGGTAAAAGACTGCTCAGGGAGAAATGTTTCTTCTTTATCCAATTGGTAACCTGCCTGATTCATCTCCGCTATCAGGTCTTCTTTGGCTACAAAATGCCCAAACACCTTATGAAAACTCAATCCAACGCTGGCGTTGTACTCCAAAATTGCAACTCTTCCCTCTTCTGGGTTTAGGGCAATTCGCAGTTTCTTAAAGTATTCAACGCGGTCAGGAAGGTGATGGCAAACGTTACGCATAAACACTAAATCCAGGTCTCTTTCTGCTTGAGGCGGGGTTTTTTCAGCAATCAGAACTGTTTCAAGATTAGTTAGTCCTTGTTCTTTTGCGCAGTCTTTGATGTAGTTTAAGAAATCCACGTTCACGTCTATGGCGAACACGCGTCCTTTTGGTCCAACTGCTTTGGCAAACTGCATGGCAAAATATCCGCCGCCTGAGCCTATGTCTGCAATTTTTTGTTCTGGTTGCAGATTTAAGGCTTTGAGGACTTGGTCGGGTTTGTTTTTGGGGTCAGAGGCTTTTTTGTTAAACATTTCTGCTTTGGTGTTTTTAGTCATGTTTACTTGCCTCAATTATGGTAGATTATATGGTGTTTAATTGTTAAATAATTTTGTTATATCGTGTTTATTTTCTAAACTACAGTTAAGGTTTTAACCCAAAGAAATAAAAATATTTTAGAACTAAATAGTAACAAGAAAGAGGCTAAAAGTATGTTGTCAAAAATCCCAATAAACCTAGATAAAATAAGCAAAGAAAACATAGACAAAGAAATCATCCGTGCAGGAATAATCGCTGAAATGGATGCCATAAACCTATACGAAGAAATGGCCGCCCTAGCCCAGAGCCCCCTGCTAAAGAAAATGCTCCTCGATATTGCCAAAGAAGAAAAAACCCACACAGGCGAATTCCAAGCACTACTACTGGAAACTGACCCTGAACAAGCAAAAGAGCTTGAAGCAGGCAAAAAAGAAGTCGAAGAATTAAAAGAAGAAGCCTAATCAGGCCTTTTTTTCTTTAAATATTTAATTTTTTATAAGAAAAAAGGATTACTGGATTATTGTTTCTCCAGTTTTGGTGAGCTTGTATTTTGCATCTGCTTCTTCTGCAAAGCCAGCATTTTTCAGTTCCCTAAGCCCGCTACGCACTTTAAAGAGGGGCTGTCCAGTTTTAGCTGAGACTTCCTCAGGGCTCAATGCTCCATCCTTTAGCGCGGTCAGTGTTGCTTTGCCTGTGCTGGTAGGTTTTCCGTCAGGGGATACGCAAGGCATTATGCTCAACTCTCGGGGAGTTTCTTTTTGCAAAGGTACCAGTCTTTGCATTCGTAACCTTGCTCTTTTAGGCGTTCCTCAACCCCTTCGATGGTGGTCGGCGCGGGAACAACGACGGAGTCGCCTGGCTTCCAGTTGGCTGGGGTGGCAACGTGATATTTGTCGGTTGTTTGCAGGGCTACAACAATGCGCAGAATTTCCTCCATGTTCCTGCCTGTGGTTAAGGGGTAGTAGAGCATGATGCGGATTTTGCTTTCAGGGTCAATGACAAAGACGCAGCGGACGGTTTCTGTTTTACTCTCGCCTGGTTGTATCATGCCGAACTTTTTGGAAACTTCCTTGTTGAGGTCGGCTATGATAGGGAACGGGATTTTTATACCCATTTTTTCTTCCACATTTCTTATCCAAGCGATGTGGGATGATACGCTGTCTACGCTGAGTCCAAGGAGTTCGGTGTTTCTTTTTTTGAGTTCGTCGTATATTTGTGAGAAGGCGATGAATTCGGTGGTGCATACTGGCGTGAAGTCTGCTGGGTGTGAGAACAGTATAACCCATGTTCCTTGATAGTCGGATAGCCGCAGGGTTCCTTGTGTGGTGGTTGCTTCAAAATCAGGGGCTTTTTGACCTAATACTGGAAAAGTGTTTTCTTCTTTTTGAGCTGGGAGTTCACTCATTTATTTTATCTCCTAAAAAGTTACTAAAAATAGTAGGGTTTAGTTAATAAAAATCTTGTGTATATATAGTTTATAATCTAAACTTCAATTTTGGTTGACAAAACGCTTAGGGGTTACTGTTGTTTTCTGATTTTTCGTTTGGATTTGATGGGGTTATGTGGATTGGTCTTCCTTCGCTGAGAGCTTGGGCTGCTTTTCTTCTTGCGCTTTGAACCAGCCGCCAAATTGTTCCTCTTGAAATGTTCATTTTTTGACCTGCTTCTTCTTGTGATAGTCCGTCCATGTCTACGAGTCGGAAGGCTTCGAGTTCTGCTACTTCAATGACTATTGGGTTTGGGTTTCTTGTGGGGGTTGGGGTGAAGCTGGTTATAGATGGTGTGTTGGTTAGGGTGACTGGTTTTGGGTATCTGCCTCTTTTTCCGCATCGGTGTCTTCCTCGCCACATTTTGTTTTCCCTGCTGTTTTGATGGGTTGGGGAACTTTTATATATTTTTGTGCACTATCACATAATTGATTGTGTGCATAAACACAAAATAACCCATCCAGAGGTGAAAACAAAAAATGGGATGGCAAAACAGACAAAACCAATACCCCGGCAGAGGACCATTCAGTAACCTTCCACCATGGCAACGACCAGGACGAGGTTGTGGCGGAAGAGGCTACGGCAGAGGATACAACGTTAACCCCAACCAATGCGCAAGATACCCCTGGCTCCCCCGCTGGTGGTGGGCAAACTCAACAACCACACAAAAACTACCACTACCTGTTCCTCAAAACGAAATCGCCACACTCGAAGAATGCAAAAAGCAGCTTGAAGACGAAAAAACCAGCTTAGAGCAGGAAATCAACAGTTTAGAAGCTCACCTAAAAGAGCTGAAAACTGCTGCAGAAGCAGACAAAAAACAACCCGACCAACAATAACGAGGTATACAAACCACCTGAACCTCTCCCTTTTTAGACTAACCCCTTAAGATTTGCTGAAAACCTGATAAGCAAATTTTTTCTTTTGCATCATTATGCTTAAATTACTTGTAGCAAACCAAGTCTTGGTGAACTTTATGGCAAAACTTAAGGCGAAAGCAGTTTTTCTTGAAAATGTCCGTTCAATTGTTGATAACCAACGAAACCACAGTATAGTCTGCGACCTACCCGTACCTCAAGGCGGAACCGACACTGGACCAACCGCGCTGGAGTTGTGTCTTATGTCATTGGCAGAGTGCGGCATGACCATTTTCGCAGATGTATGCAAGAAAAGCAATATCGCCCTCAAAAAAGCTGAAATAACTGTGGAAGCCGACAAGGTGCCTGATTCTCCAGTCGTTGATAATATCTCTATGAAGGTTTCTGTGGAATCTTCTGCGAGAAAAGAACTCATTGAGGCAGCGTGGAGAAGAACCGAAGCTTTCTGCTCAGTAATGTTCTTGCTTAAAGAACAAATTTCAGTTAAAGTTGAGTTAGAATCAAAAATCATCCAAGGCGACTGACAGTGAAGTCGGCACTTATTGTTTATTGGTCAAAAACAGGCAACACACAGAAAGTAGCCGAATCCATCGAGCAGGGACTCAAAGAAGCCAATTACGCGGTAACCGTAAAAAAGCCTGAAGACGCTCAAGACGTGGAATATTTCGATTACGACTTAGTCTGCGTTGGTGCACCCTCTTATTCTTGGCATCCCCCAGAGCCAATGACCCAGTTTCTAAAGAAAAAATTCAACCAGTACCGCCAACAAGGCATGATTAAACCCTGCGCGCCCAAAGTGCCCGGAAAATACGCCATCGTATTCGTAACCTACTCGGGACCACACACGGGCTTAGATGAGGCAACCCCTGTTGGCAAAGATATTGGGCAATATTTTGAGCATATAGGCTTCTCGGTTATTGCAGAATGGTATGTGTTGGGTGAGTTTCACGGTTCTCTTGAGCATAGTACAATGGGCAGAATGGGTGATATAAGGGGTAAACCTACCGTGGAAGATTTAGAGAAAATTAAAAAAGATACAAAAAAGTTAGCGGCTAAGCTTTAAGCTTCGCCATCTTCTTTTTTTGCCTGCTCAATCAATTTCTTGGAAACTTCAGTTGCAAACTCAAACATTCGAACTGCACTCCCAAGCCCCCACTCCATAAAGTCAACTGGGTTTTCTATAGCGTCTTTTGCAACGTTAATTCCTACCTGAGTCATTTTTAGCATGTTGTTTGGACTTGTTTCTGGGTTTTTGAGCATTTCCGCAAGGGCTTCAAAACCAGTTGATGTTGCTGCTTCTTGAATAACCCCTACTAAAATTTTGTAGGTGACTTGCTGATTTGGAAAAACCATCCCTGAAAGAATTGCACCAGTAATTTTTGCGTATTCGGGGTCTTTTCTGCTTCTGTCTCCCATAATCTCTAATGTTTTCATCCAAACTGGACTAAGGCTACGGTTACGCACTAAACTGAGCATAAGATTTGAAACTTTAAGACCATACCCTAACTCGGCGTCAACGCATTCAGGGTATACTGACAGAGCAGCTTTTGATAGGTTGTTTTTTAAGAGGCACTTTATTGCGGTTTCTGCAGCCCATTTACCGCTGAGCAGAGCAAAGTATGTGCCTTCACCGTTAAATCCGTTAATTAGTCCTGCTGCTTCACCTGTCAGCATGACGCGGTCAGACACAAGAGGCATTGTAGAATCATACATGTTTAGCTCTGAGACTTTGAGTTCGCCTTTTAATTCTGCTTTTTCAAGGCGTTTTTTCATGCCTTCATCATTTTTTATGTGCTCCATAAGCAATTCTTTGGGTGTTTTGGTTGCTGGTGTAACATCAGTAAGCAAGCCGATGCCCACATTGGCGCGGTTCATGTCTAAGGGGAAAATCCAGCTGTAACCCACAAAATCATCATCATTATAATATACGCCTCCCTGATTCGCTGCACCTGTAACATTTTCAAAGTAACCACGGAGAACAACTGCTTTGTGATTGTCTGGCCATTGGGCGCCGCGGAGTTTTTTGGCAATCAATGAGTTGTGTCCGTCTGCACCGATTAGCAAGCGGCTTTTAAGGGTGACTTTTTCGTTTTGGTGCTCACCCATAACGGTAACGCCGTCGATATTAACTTGAAAATCAGTAACATTGAACCCTTCAACAACTGTGGCTCCTGCGTTTTTTGCGGCATCCAACGTTAAATTATCCAAAACTATACGGGGAACAATAACGCTGTAACTGGTTAAATCAGGGTACTCTGGGAACAAGCCTGCCATAAGTTTTTTGCCATTTAGGTAAATTCCTGCGCGGTCAACCTTGTTGAACTCGGATAGACTGGTGATTTTCATGTTTTGCAGTTCCCTGATTGCGCCGGGGCTAATCATGTCGCCTGCAATTTTTTCTCTTGGGAAAGCTGCTTTGTCCAGCAAAGTAACTTTGATGCCTTTCAAGGCAAGATAGTATGCTGCGCATGTGCCAGCTGGACCTGCTCCAACAATGATGACGTCGGAGACTTTTTGATTTGTAACGTTTGTAATCTCCATAAACCTCTCTCCTAAGTACAGTTAACGGTAACTAAACAGTTGCTGCTTATATTAATAATTTACCAAATACACTTGTTTTGCATAAAAAACAACAAAACCCCTGTTTCCTTCAAACCCATGCGCAGTCAAGATACTTTAATTAACTAAAACCGCCAATTAAACAATCATGCACTACAAAAAAGCCCTAACAACTGCTACACTTATCGCATTAATAGTTCTTGCCGCGTTTTCTGCTTCTGCTTTTGCAACTCAATTAGCAATGGGTGTTGAAGTTGGTGACTATGCTGAATACACTGTTGACTACACTGGCACACCTTGGGAGGGGCATGATGCGACATGGGCAAGAATGGATATTGTCAGAGTTGACGGGTTACAGGTTGATGTAAACTTTACCACACGTCTAACTGACGACTCAATCGTAACTGCATATGAACAACTGGATTTTAGTGCTGGAAAATACATCGACTACTTTGTTATCTCTTCAGGCTTAAAGAAAGGTGACAGCTTTTTTGACAGTGGAATAAATGGTACCGTAACTATCCAAAATCAAGAAGTCAAAAATTACGCAGGCGTAGACCGCACTGTAATTTCAGGTGTGACCTCTCATGAGTCATCTGAGGGAACCGCAACAACCACATGGTACTGGGACCAAAAAACAGGCATAGCTTTAGAAGCAATCTCTGATTACCCACAATTCACCATGCACACCACTATCGAAAAAACTAACCGTTGGACGCCTCCTGTTCAACCCGACACTACCAATTTAGCCATATTTATAATTGTATTTGTGGGTATTGTGGTGGCTATTTATTTGTTGAACCTTTTCTTTAAAAAGAAAAAGATTACCACTTTTTCTTTTAGGTCTCGTGATAAGGCAGTTTCTGCTTCACGGTTTTAGGATAATGCTTTTAAGAAAATTAAGCAAAGTTATAGGTGAAAATGGGGGTCTCTAGATGAAAAAAGTTTTCAGCTTATTACTAGCGTTGTTATTGTGTAGTTTTCTTGTTGTTCCTTTAAGTCTAAATCTTGCTTGTGCAGTAGACTCAACTACTTCTGAACCAAAAACCATCACGGTTCCCACAGATGCGAACTCCATTGCCCAAGCCTTAACAGATGCCAATGCAGGAGACACAATCTTTGTGCAAAGCGGCATTTACTATGAAAACTTGGTGATTGACAAGTCAATTTCGCTGGTTGGTCAAGGCGCTGACAGTACTGAATTAGTTGGTGATGGTAATGTGGCAAAAGGCGGACGTGCAGTAATCAACATTACCGCTCCAAACGTAACAATAACAGGGTTCACCATTCAAAGTGTGAGTTATTCTGAATCAAACCTGCGCGCCTCAGGTATCAGCATTAATGCAGACGGGGCAAACATAACTGAAAACAACATCATCAACACTTACTATGGGGTTTTCTGTTCCAGCCAGTCAGGAGTCACAATTGCATACAACAACATAACCAACTCTGCAAAAGAGGGTATACGATGGTGCGGGGGCTCACAAGATTCCTTCATAGGAAACATTATCATAAACAGTAAACAATCCGCCATTTCGCTGGAAGGCTTCCAGCATGTCATAGCCAATAACACCATGATTAATAATGGACGTGCTCTTGGTTTGGCTGCTTCTTATTGCCTTGTATTTGGCAACATCGTGGATGATGATTTAGGCAGTGGCTTCTACATCGGCGGAAGCTACAACACCATCTGCGCCAACACCCTTTCAAACGGTGACTACGGCTTTCACTTCACCTTCACCTTTGCAAACCCACAAGAAAACCTGCTCTACCTAAACAACCTATACGATAACCAATACAACGTATACTTTGCCGATTTCGCTACACACCAGAACTGGACAAGCCAAATGATGGGTAACTACTGGGGCGACTACACAGGCACAGACAGCAACGGAGACGGCATCGGAGACACACCCTATCAAATCAACAACCTAAACAATGACACCTACCCTTTAATGGAGCCCATAAACATCACAGCTCAAACAATGCCAGAGCCAATTCTCCCATCGGTTCCTGATACAGACTCAACTGTGGCATGGTGGCACTTTGACTCAATAAACGATGCAGGTGTAACCCCTGATGAAACAGGACAAAACCCCGCCGTCATCGGAACCACTGATGAGTCGGCTGCTACATACACTCTTGTCGAGGGCGAATCAGGTAGTGCCCTGCAGTTTGATGGCATAAAATATGCTTACGTTCCTGTTTCCCCCAGCTTAACTCTAAGAGAAGAGTTCTCTTTTGAAGCAGTCCTAAAACTAGAAGGGTACAAGGCTGTGGATTACAACGTTATCTATATGGAAGCCGCCCGAACAACCTCCACGTACCCCGATAGGATTATTGGTTTTGCAGTGAACGGCAACCCCGACAGCACCATTCCGCTTGGTGCCCTTCGCGGTTTCATGCTTGATGAAAATGGCGTATTCAACGAGATTGTCTCCACCGAGCAGGTTGTTCAACTCGACCAGTGGACAAACGTGGTTTTCACCCGAAGCCTAAGCAACGGCTTGCACCTCTACATTAACGACAAAGAAGTAGCCGTAAACGTGACCTCTGGCATCCAAAATCCTCAAGGCTTAGCTGCGGAGGGCGGAGAAATCTACATCGGACATGACTCATATAGCACAATTGATGAGCTTGGCGTCAGAAACTATGTCCTATATCAGCAAGGTGGTTATGCAAACACTTTGTTGCTGGCTATACTTTCAGGTGTAGTGGGTGCCTTAGTGGTCTTTTTGATTGTGCTCCTCAGGTACAAGCGAAAAGATTACTGATTAGCCCAGACTTGTTTCTCAAATTTTAAATATCCCCACCACTCTTTACCAATTTTATGCAGACAATCCCCCTACGAAGTCGCATCACATGGAAACAGCCCGCAGCCTTTGCCATCGCCACCGCGGTAAGCACGGTTTTGGCAATTTACGCTGTTGTGTTCCCAGCGGGAGACGCGCCTGTTCCAGGGGTTTCAGGTCTCTACATTGCCGCCGCAGTTTATGTTCCCTTAGCGCTCTGGTTTGGCATCTGGGGTTGCCTAGCTGGATATGTTAGCTGCTTCATTTTAGCCCTCTACAGTGGTTACGCGTTGCCTCTTGCGCTTGTCTGGTCACTAGCGGACTTCTTTGAAGGATTTGTGCCCCTGATAGTTTATCGTTCCATCAAAATCAAACCTGAACTACACCTTAAAAAACCCAAAATCACCTACGCCATAAACGTGCTCTTAGCCGCGGTTTTTGTAGTTTCCGCTTATGCACTAATCAATGCATTAACTAGTATCTTCATTGGCACATTTATCGCTTCAATCGTTCTGCTAATTCTTCAGGCCGCCGTTGAAGACCGCAAGACTTGGATAACCTGGCTGGTTGTCGGCGTGTTTGTTGCCAGTATAATGTCGGGGATTTTTGGTGCGGGTGCTTTAGCATTGTTTGGGGCTTTTCCGATGGAGATTTTTCCAACAGTGTTTTACGGCTGGATTTTTGGCGACATCATTGTGCTCGCCACAATTGGTACCATAATGACGGTGGTTTTAACGCCTTTTATCGTGAAGTCTGGCTCATACGTGCGCAAATACTTCAGTTAAGCCTTACTTTTTCGCCGTTTTCAAAAAGGTAAATTTTACCCAAAAAAGACAAGCCATCCCCGTTAGCTACTATTGCTGAGCCTTTAGGAACAGCATAAACCCGCTCCTGCAAAGAAAACCGCAAAAGTGCTTCATCATTGACCCTTTTGTAATGAGCTTTAAGAGTTAGGTCCACCAATCCGAAGCCGTCAATTAGCCGCATCTTCTTGCTGTCCCGAAGAGTAACCACGCACCGATTGCACAGCACCAGTGCACCCGCGCTTCTGCCCACAACTGTGCCCTTGTATTTTTTTAGGAGCTTATCAACGCCACTACGATTTAGCCTTTCAATCAACACACTGGGTTGCCCGCCTGTCAAATAAACAAGATTTGCCTCAGAGAGTTTACGCTCAATATCCTCAATACCCTCAGAGTAATCTACTGCGTTGATTTCGCCTGCGCCTAAACCTCGAAAATAATCCCACAGCCTTTTCTGCCTCAAATAGTTGCGGTCAAAGCTTGCTCGTGCCCACGAAAAAACCAGAACCGACGGTTTCTCTCCAGCGTCGGCGAATGCGGCTTCGTTTACGGGTTTAGCGTCTTGGCGACGGATGTTTTCTCCGCCCAGCAGGTAAAACTTTGCCATACCTCAAAAAGGAAGTTGGTGCCTAAAAAAGGCAACGACAAAACAGTTAAAGCATCATCAACCACACCAGCATATTTGGTGCCTATTAGAAACTCCTTGCAGAACCTATAGAGGGGTAGGTGCTATTAACGGATTTTGCGTCCAAACGGCTACTTATCTGATGTGAAGTGAATAAAATTGTGCTTGATTTGCTTGTTTTTTGGGTGCTGTTGTCGTGGTTGCTTGTAGTGGATAGAGAAAGTTTTTATTAGCGTATGAAAATTAACAACGCCGATACTTAGAAGGATTGAAATAAAACATGGCACTTCAAAAAGGCGATTTCATACTAACAAATTATGTTGCCAAAGTAAAAGAGACAAACGAAGTTTTTGATACAACTGACGAGGCAGTTGCCAAAAAAGAGCACCTCTTCAAAGAAGGCGAAATTTATGAGCCTAAACTGGTAGTCGTCGGAGAAGGCTGGCTTCTAAAACCAGTCGATGAAGCATTGCTAACCATGGAAGTTGGCAAACCCGTAACCGTAGAAATTTCCCCAGAAAAAGGCTTTGGACCACGCGACCCAGAAAAAATCAAACGTGTCCCAATCAAACAACTATTGGCAAAAGAAATTAACCCAGTTATCGGAGCAAGAATCGAATATCAAGGCAAAAACGCCACAGTCCGCGCAATCGGCGCAGGCAGAGTCTTGTTGGACTTTAACCCACCATTGGCTGGAAGAACCCTCATCTACGACCTAACTGTTACCAAGCAGATTGAGAAAGCAGAAGAAAAAGTTGGCGCACTCATTCACAGACGTGTACCCGTTGTGGAAGAAGAAAAATTCAAACTTGCACTTAAAGAAAACAAACTTACCGTTGACATGCCAGAGGACACATTCTACGTTGAAGGCATACAAATCGCAAAACGCGGCATCGCAATGGACATCCAAAAATACACTACTGTGTACGAAATCAAATTCATAGAAACCTACAAGTCCGAACCAAAACCAGAAGCAGCACCCGCAGCAGCCAAAGAAGAAAAGAAAGAAGAAAAACCTGCCGCAGAAACCAAAGCAGCTAAGCCAAAAGCTGAAAAGGCAAAACCAAACGCCAAAGCCAAAAAAGCAAAAGCAGCAGCTGAAGAGTAACCCTCTTCTTAATTTTTAATTTTTTTAGTTGTAAATTTTTCTTGGTCTTTTTTATCGAAAAACCTATTTAAAATTACAGATTATAGTTCACCCCGACGTAAAATGGATCGAAAAGACTACCTCCAACAACCAGTTAAACACATAAAAATCGACAAACCCCAAACCGTAAACCAACTCATGTTACAATTTAAAAACTCAGGCTCTTTTGGCGCTGGGCGTCTTGCGACAGCCTGTGATATTTTTGAGAAAATGGTTAAAGAAAAGGATTGCACGGTTTTTTTGGCGCTCAGCGGCGCGATTGTGCCAGCGGGGTTACGTACGATAGTTGCTGATTTGGTTAGGCGTCACTTGGTTGATGTGATTGTAACCACGGGCGCATGCATGGTTCATGATGCCATCGAAGCCGTGGGTGGTCATCATTACAGGGGCAGCTGGATTGTTGATGATGTTGAACTCTACAGGTATCATCTTTTCCGAATATACGACATTTTTGTAACAGAAGAAGACTACATGAAACTTGACTACCAACTCTCAGATATGTATGATGAAATCGCCAAAGAGCACAAAGGCAAATCTCTCTCCTCAAACGAGTTCACCCACGAAATCGGCAAACGCTTAACCGACAAAGACTCCATCCTACGCGCAGCATACGAAGAAAACGTGCCAATTTTCGTGCCTGCACTACGCGATTCCGAATTCGGCTTTATTCACTGGATGCATTCCTCCCAAGAAGGCAAAAAAGAGGTGCTGCAAGTTGACGCCTTCAAAGAAGTTCCTACAATCTGCAACATCTGCGAGCAATCCCCAAAAAACGCCATGATAGTGCTGGGTGGGGGTGTTCCAAGAAACACTGTGCAATCTTCTACGTTGGCGTCCAAAAAAGGCTTGGATTACGCGATTATTGTGACGATGGATCGTCCTGAAACTGGTGGCTTGTCGGGTTCCACGTTGGAGGAAGCGGTTAGCTGGGGTAAAGTCAAAGGTGAAGCCGCGCAAGTAACGGTTGTGGGCGATGCGATGATGGTTTTTCCATTTATTGTGGCTTCGGTGACCGAGCGTGTGGGTGAAGATTTTAAGCGTCAGGGCTTTCTGCAAAGCCAGGGTAGATTGCCATGACCGAGAAATATTGTGGTAACTGCGACAGCCATAGTTGCTACACGTATCCCTCAAAAATTTTCTGCTCCACCCGCCACGCACAGGGCAAAGACCCCATCGTAGATACGTTATGGTGCTGTGAAAGCTGGAATTTGGTCAGCCAAGAATGTTACTGCGTGCGGGAAGCCCTCAAAGCAAAAGAAAACAAAAAGTAACCTCTTTATTTTTTTGGTTTGATTTCGTTGTTGTACTTGTATTTGCTTATGTGCAGGGCCTGTCTTTTTTTGAGTTAGCTCTTATTGATGACGGTGTATCCTATATTCTGCGTTTGTTGGTTTTCAGGGTTGACTACTGAGTATTTGCATCAGTGCCTGTAAAATTAATCTGCTTCAAGGTTTTTTTGCGATAGTGTCATAAGTGCAATACGTCTACTTTATGGTTAGGGCTGATTAGCGAGTGCATAAAAAACTGTTACTGATAACGGTAATTCCCCTTATCCTCTCTATAGTTGCCGTTTCACCCGCCCAAGAAACCACCCCCGCATGGAACATACAAGTCATACCCTCAAATGGAACAATTGGGGCTAGTTCTTTAGCCTTAGACTCGGCAGATAATCCTCACATATGCTACAGTGAACATCCGAAACAAGATCACACTATTGCAGACGTATTAGTTTATGCTCATTGGAACGGAACTGCTTGGAGCACACAAAAAATA